>NZ_JBHTKK010000033.1:0-41178 GCF_042675985.1 Oceanobacillus locisalsi | reverse complement strand
TTTATGTTGTTTTTCACTTAGTTTTATCTCGACAGCTTGCTTAACCATTTCCATTCATCCCCTTGGTTATTTTTTACAAGTCAAGAATAACATGGAAGGGAGAGTGAATTCAGCCGTTCTGCACTAGGAATATTAATGTCCAAAAGTGAAACCATCCAAAATATTATTAAACCAATTTTAGATTTCATGCAAACAATGCCTGGTTTTGTTTACTTAATTCCAGCAGTTGCTTTCTTTGGTATTGGGATGGTACCAGGAGTATTTGCTTCTGTGATTTTCTCTTTACCTCCTACTGTCCGGATGACAAATCTAGGAATCCGTTCCATCTCTACTGAACTAGTAGAAACCTCCAATTCTTTCGGAGGGACTGCTTGGCAAAGATTAGTCAAGCTTGATTTACCGATGGCCAAAGAAAATATTTTTGCTGGTATCAATCAAACGATTATGCTGACATTATCCATGGTTGTTATTGCTTCTATGATTGGAACGCCTGGATTAGGTCAGGGTGTTTTAGCAGCTGTACAACGTTCCGAAGTTGGGAATGGTTTTGTTTATGGTATAGGCATCGTCATTCTTGCGATTATTATAGATCGCTTTACACAAGCAATGAATCGTACAAAAACAAAAAAGACTTCAAAGAAGAAAAAAATAATTGTTACCATAATTATTTTATTAATTGTTATATTTTTTGTTGTAATGAGCGTGTTTTCTTCTTCAAATGAATCAAATGCAGGAACGATTACGCTTGCTTATGCGCAACAAGATGACCAAATTGTTGCTACGAATGTCATCTCACAAGTTTTAGAAGAACAAGGGTACAATGTTAATATGAGCTCATTAGATATCCCGGTTGTTTGGGAGTCTGTCGCTAATGGACAAGCTGATGCAATGACAAGTGCTTGGATACCAATTACCCATCAGGCACAATACGAAGAATTTAAAGATGACCTTGATGATTTAGGTCCTCAAATTGATGGACAAGCAAAGTTAGGATTAGTTGTCCCGTCATATATGGACGTAGATTCCATTGAAGATTTAGATGATCAAGCAAATCAGGAAATTATCGGCATTGAACCAGGCGCTGGAATTGTAACTGCGACGGATGAAACATTGGAAGCTTATCCAAACCTTGATGGCTGGGAGCAGGTCGTATCTTCAACAGGTGCGATGAATGCACAATTAGAGCGTGCCATTAATGCAAATGAAGAAATCGTCATTACAGGTTGGAATCCTTATTGGATATTTCAACGTTATGATTTGAAATATTTAGAGGACCCAGAAGGCACAATGGGTGATGCGGAGAGTATCAATAAAATGGCCCGTAAAGGGTTAGAAGACGATATGCCGGAAGCTTATGAAATTTTAAGTAACTTTGAATGGGATATTGACGATATGGAAGCTATCATGTTAGAAATCGAAGACGGTAAAGATCCAGAAGATGCTGCAAGTGATTGGATTGAAGAGAACCGCGATATGGTAGATGAGTGGGTTGAATAAAATTTTAACCGAGTAAGAGGAAATGCCACCTTCAAATGGACACTTAAACATTGAACAGTTATGGAGATCCTAGTCTCGAAATTCTGATATCCTCCCCTGAAGCAGACACTTTAGGGGAGGATTTTTATATAATTCTTTAGAATGCACGGCGGGTTTTATGGATAATTTTATATTATTGAACATCTGAAATAATATGTCACTCTATTAGCAATATATCCTAAAAAATCAAGTCGTAGTTTCTCTTCGAACTTTCACATTTTTAATTGTCCAATCGTAATGACTTAATAGACCCTTTTAAAGAAATAAATCCCTATTCACTTTTTGCATGAATTACTTCAAAACGCTCACAAACAAGAAGCATATCTTCCGTAAATTCCCGTCCAATTGCATGCAATTCATTTCTAAAGAACTCTTCATGGACTTCCCACCAATATTGGTAAGTCCTATCCCCTTCCCCTTCTGCAATAGCAAATGCTTCACCGACCTCATTCATTGGAGTGATCGTAACCTCTACTGTCTTCGTGATTGCTACAGGCTTATCTTCACTATTTAATATAATATTATAATTTCCCGTTGTTGGAAGCGGTTCATTCTCCAGTTCATAAAATATATGCCCTGAACAGGTTGCTGTTTTAATACCATCTATCACTAGCTTTGCAAGCGTATCAGGATCAGCCCCGAATTGCCATGCACTAACTGATTCAGGCTTCGATTGATTCTTCCAATATGCATTCCAGTATGCTTCTGCTGTTTGATTCATTATTTATATCCTCCATATCTTGCTCATGTGACTAATTCTTTCTCTTTCATGCTCTATTAAATTTCCCTGTATCTTCTTCAGAAAATGTTCTATCTCTATTGGTTGAAATATTACTCATCACACCTCTTTTTTATTCTATTATTTATATTTAAAATTCTAGATACCTATTTTAAGTTGTTATTTTTTCTTAAAACCTTCACTTTTTAGATAACTTTCTTCTTTTATATAGAAAACGTATTCTTTCCTAATAATATCATGGAATTAAAAATTAGGAGCTGCGTGTGCAATGATTAAAGGGAATGATGAGTTTGTTAGTGAAAAACAATTAAAAAAGTATGCAGAGCTTTATTTTGTTTTTTTCTATTTTAGCAGTCAGTCTGCTACTAATAGTTATTATGTTTATTACGTTGCCGCAATTAGGAGATGAAAGAAAAAACCTCATCAAAATGAAAGCTCAATCTTACACATTTGCTGTTATCATCTTTTATCTGTTGATAAGTATTGGCGAATCAATTTATGTAACTTATTGGACAGATAATAGTTTTGCAGGCATTGACCCACTAATTCTTCTTGTTGTGATTTCAGTTATTTATTTAACTACTTTATTATTCACAAAGAAAAGATACGGTGGTTGAATGAAGAACAGAATTCGCGAACTCAGAAAAGCCTCAAAATTATCGCAAGAAGAAATTGCAAAAAGATGTAAAGTATCCAGACAAACGGTAAATGCGATTGAGAATAATAAATATGACCCAACGTTACAACTAGCTTTTAATTTAGCTTCCCTATTGGGTACAACTGTTGATGAATTGTTTATCAATGATGCTAAAGCGTAATACTTATAAGTCCCTTTATGTGTGATTAAGGGGCTTTTATGTACTCCTTCTTATTTGAACAGACCTTTAATTTGATTTTTGAAATACTAAAATAAGCCAGTGTTGTGCTTGTTTTTGTTTTCCCCGCAATTATTTATTATATCTTTGAATACCGGCTGTCTTTAAGGTTTGTTTAGCATCCAATTACATTTTACCTTATCCATATGCTTTATCCGCTCTTGCTTGAAATTTCTTTGTCTATCTGCTTTTCCTGATGCCTCCAGCAACATTCGCTATTTTCCCCCTTTTTTCAACACAAATGTCAGAATTTGCGCTTTCCCGGGAAATATCACAAGTCATTAACGAAATATTTTCCTAAAAAAAACAGCCAAGAACCTTATAAATTAAGATGCTTGACTGACTACCCTGTCTCATGTCCAAAGGTTAAATTTCTACTTAAGTTTTCGTACAGATGAAAACAGCATTGGAATACAGACCATAATAAATGGAAGTATCATTATCCTCACTCATACACTCATTACAAATATCTCCTAAGGTATTTACATCAACGCAAAAGAGAATACAGATGATACTTCAGCGTCTCCATCATTTGTTCCTGTGTAAACTGCTCCGGATTTAATAAATGATGCATTGCCATTCCATCAACAATTGCATGAAGCCTGTTAACTTCCAGTTCCAAGTCTAGCCCTTCTTTAGCAATTTCTAATAACTGTATGGCACGAATGACATTTTTTAATCCTTCGTGCATATCGTTATAAACTTTATTACTCAATTCTTGAAGTGTTTTATCGACCAGGACCTTTGCGGAAAAAGCGAGCCACACCTCCATTTCGATTTTCCGTTCTTCATCGATAGGCAAAACTTCACTTACCCCCTCCGTTACAAAATGCAAGGGATCCTGATCTTTTGAATACGTCCTTGCCTTCGCTCTTTGCATAACGCGATCTGCTACGAGTTCCATAGAAAAGTGCAGTAATTCTGACTGTGATGCAAAATAATATCTTACCGCACCAACCGAGAGGCCGGAAGACTGCGCAATTCTTCTTACGGTTGCTTGTTCAATCCCCTCTTCCACGATGACTTTCCATGTCGTTTCTGCAATTTGGATTTTACGTTTTTGATGATCCACTTGTTTTGGCATGTTTTTATTTTAGCACACTTGTATTAAATAAACAATCGTGCTATTATTTAATTTAATACAGTTGTACTAAATAAATACAAAGGATGTGCTTCATTTGATTGGTTGGTTAATTATAGCTTGTGAAGTTGGATTTTGGATGTTTGTTTTAGCTGGATTAGGCTCCAGATATATATGGAAAAAGAAGAAATTGGGAGCCTTTCTGTTGATTTGTACACCTATTGTAGATCTTCTATTGCTTATTGTAACGGTGATTGATTTAAAAAACGGTGCTGTTGCTACTACTGTACATGGAATAGCTGCAGTTTATATTGGTGTAAGCATTGCTTTTGGCCATCGGATGATTCGATGGGCGGACGGACATTTTAATTATCAGTTTGGAAACGGTGAGAAGCCGATAAAAATAAAGTACGGAAAAGCGCATGCCAGGAAAGAGCGTGAAGGATGGTACCGGCATTTGCTCTCCTTATTCATTGGCGGCGGGATATTAGTAAGCATCACTCTTTATATTAACAATGATGCTCAGACGGAATCATTGATGCATATCACGTTGCTCTGGTCTCTCGTTATCTTCATCGATTTTATAATAAGTTTCAGCTATACACTTTTTCCGAAAAAGCAAAAAGGATAGTAAGTTTTGGAAGGAAGGATTATGATAAAAGTTGTGTTCATCAGGAATATGTAAACGTAAAATAAATGTTTAAGGACTTGGCTTAATGCCTCGATGATTAAGGTTTATCTGGAAAGGCTGAGGCAGTTTTTTCTTTCGTTACGTTGCACCCGGTCAAAAAACACTGTATATATGCACGCATTAGCGGAAAAGACAAATTCAGCATTCATATACCATTTTTAAGAATTCGAGGGTGCTTCCATTTGTATTTTGCATAAACGTTTCAGCATCTGTAAAGCCAACTTTTCTATAAACTTTTATTGCTCTTTGATTGAACGTCGCTACTGATAATATTATTTTTTTAGGCTTGTGCTTTAATTCAACAAAATTCAAAGCCTCCTTTACAAATTCCAAACCGCTCCCTTTTCCAGTTAAATTTGGTCTCATACCTAAGCCAATTTCAAACATCCTATCAGCAACCTCATTAATACTAATGAAAGCAACCAACTCATTTTCTTTTGTTACAGCAAACGTTGAGTCACCTCGTTGTTCAGAATCTAAAAATTCATCTAAATCTTCTTTGTCAGCTTTCATATCATAAAAAGAATAATCTCCATCATAATGCCAGTTAAAAGCAATATCTTCAGCCTGCTCTTGCGTCATCATAGTAAACTTATATAGCATTTTTTTATCCCCCTTCCGCAACTCAAATTACATTTCTCTTTTTAACATGACTGCCTCCGTGATTTAACCAAGCAGTAATGTTTATAACGTAAATTTTAATAACCTAAGTGTACCACACATTTCCATATTTTAAGCTTTAATCATAAAGTCATTGATCGTAATAAGACTCCTTTGATATTTTCCTTATTATTAGTATTGTGTTGAAAAAAGGAAGGTTTTCATTCATATATGACGTTTATATCTCAAAGAAATATAATTGTTCTCTGTTATATCGTGATATGCTTTTTGCTCATGCTGAAATTGGAAACCTTTTGCTTCATAAAAAGGAATTCCTTTTCGATTTCCCTTTTGAACGGAAACCCATTGTTCTATCGCCCCAAATTCCTTTTGTTGATGAGTAATTGCTTGAAGCAGCTGCGTACCGATTCCTTCATTTCTTCTGTCAGGATTTAGATACAGTACAAATATCTCACTCGTAGTACCATGAATCATTCCACCCCCGCCGGCACCTACTACCTCATCATCTTCCAGAGCAACAAAGTATCCTCCCCACTCCTTGGATGAATGTGTAACTTCGTTTAATATCCTTTGAGGATTATAAAAATCTCTTATCACTTTTTCCATATACAATTTAGAGTAAATATCACGGTACGTTGACCAATTGCTTTCTATACAAACTTTTGCTATCCCCTCCACGTGATTCGAATTTGCTTTGCATATTTTCATCCAGCCTCTCCTCCTGCCCAAGATTCATTATATATTTTAACTCTATAGCTATTTGTCAAATATTTTCCTTACTCTATTCCTATTCAAAATATTACATTATTCCCTCTATTCTATAAGTGATTAAAAATCAAAAGACATTTAATTGCATTTCAATTGCTATCCTTCCAGTTACTTGAAAAGAGATTTCTTTCAAAAGTATATTACAACAAAAAGGTAACTGCATTCTCTGATATACGAGAAGTCAGTTACCTTTTTTAATGTTTATTTTTTGACCAGAAACTCGCTCCCAGCAATACCTGGTGTCGTCATCTCTTTTGGATCCAGAATCGTATCCAGTTCCTGCTCTGTCAGAAGGTCATGTGCTTTGCAGATTTCTTTGATAGTCAGCCCGGTTTCAATTGCCTGCTTAACTACCTTGGCAGCTGTTTCATATCCTAAATGAGGATTCAATGCGGTGATGATGCCATAGCTTTCTTCCACATACTCACGACATCTTTCTACATTTGCTTCTATATCACTCACTGCATAGCGTGTAAATACATCTAAGCCATTATTCATTATTTGCAGAGACTGCAGTAAGTTAAAGGTAATAACAGGTCCCATCACGTTCAACTCAAATTGACCGGCTTCAGATGCCATACAAATCGACTGATCATTGCCCGCAACTTGAAAAGCAGTCTGATTCACCACTTCAATCATAACTGGATTTACTTTTCCAGGCATTATAGAAGAGCCCGGCTGTTTTGCAGGGAGACTGATTTCCTGAAGACCTGTCATTGGTCCAGATGCCATCAAGCGCAAATCATTACAAATTTTGGACATATTCATTGCCAACACTTTCAATGATGCTGAAAGTGCTGTATAAGCGTCTGTATTCTGTGTGCCGTCCACTAAATTTTTCGCTGAATGGAGCTTTACACCGAGTTGTCTGGATAATTGTGTTACTGCTTTTTCCATGTACTCAGGTTTGGCATTAAGACCCGTCCCGACAGCTGTTGCACCAATATTGACCGTCAGCATGGCCTCTGCTGCTTGCGTAATTCGATTTATATCCCGGCCGACTACTTCCGAATAAGCGCTGAATTCCTGGCTTAACTGGATAGGTACAGCATCTTGGAGGTGGGTTCGACCCATTTTCAACACATTCTGAAATTCTGCTTCTTTCTTCACCAGTTCCTTTTCCAAACTTTGCAAGGTTGAAATTAGCTCCTGAGACATGCGATAGGAAGCTATTTTTAAAGCTGTTGGAATCGTATCATTCGTGGACTGGGACATGTTGACATGCGTATTAGGCGAACAGAAATTATAATCCCCTTTTTCTTTTCCCAATATTTCCAACGCACGATTGGCCAAAACCTCGTTCATATTCATATTAATGGAGGTTCCTGCTCCTCCCTGAATCGAATCGACGACGAACTGATCCAATAGTTTTCCGTCGACCACTTCTTCGGCAGCGCTTACAATTGCTTGACCAATTGTCTCTGGCAACATCCCTGTATACATATTGGCTAGCGCCGCTGCTTTTTTCACCTCGGCAAGTGCGAGTATCAGCTCTTTGTGAACGGGAATTTCCGTGATAGGAAAGTTCTCAAGAGCACGTACCGTTTGAACGCCATAATAGGCATCCTGCGGAATTGTTTTTTGACCTAAAGCGTCTTGTTCTGTTCTAAATTCTGTGTTCTTCATTATATACACTTCCTGTACAAATACTTATCTACCACTTTCATTATACTATCAAAAGATAATAATTCCTACCCCTTCCCGGTTTTCCTGTTCGATCTATATATTCTGCTTCATTTCTGCGATGAAATTAATTATAATATCTACCTAAATGAAAAAGCGTACTTTTATTCAATTAAACCAGTACGCCTCTTTCGCAGTATTTATGATTACAATGTCGTAATAACCGGCCCTTCCTTCGTCAAAATAATGGTATGCTCATATTGGGCCACAAAACTTTCATCCGTTAGAAAAGTCCAACCGTCATCAGATTGGTAAACTTCTTCTTCCGACGTCGAGATAAACGGTTCAAAGGCAATCACCATATCATCCTTTAAAATTTCATCATCCCAGCGCGAGTAGTAATTGAAAATATGATCAGGTTCTTCATGAATGGAACGTCCAATGCCATGTCCAGTGAGATTTTTGATAACTGTTAAACCATGCTGTTTAGCAACATGATGTACCGCTTTTCCAAGTGCACTCTTTTTCGAGCCAGTTTTTGCTTTATCCAGTCCAGCGTCGAATGCTTCTTTCACGACGTCACATACTTTCTGTACAATCTCCTCTCCCTCTCCGACTACAAACGAAATTCCAGTATCTGCGAAATAACCATTTTTTGAGCCTGAAACATCAATATTAACAAGGTCTCCTTCTTGAATCGCCCGCTTCCCCGGAATTCCATGTGCTACTTCTTCATTTATGCTGATACATGTATACCCAGGAAAATCATATTCTCCTTTTGGCGCAGATTGAGCGTCTGCTTTTTCAAACATCTCCCCTGCAATTTCATCCAGTTCTTTCGTCGTTATTCCGGGTTTAGTACGTTGGACTAATTCATTTCGAATCGCTCCACAAATTTTACCAATTTCTTTTAATCCATTAAAATCCGCTTCTGTCTTTGCAATCATTACATATCCTCACTTATCTAGTATTTTTATCATCCGTTATCCATTTATATTCAAGTATAAACAAAACAACTATTTCTTCAAGGAAAAATCCGTTCAAAATGCTGAAATCAGAAAAAATGTTTTTTCCTTTTTAGAAAAGTAATTTTTTAAGTGTTAATAATCATAGTTTTTACCAATAAAAAAGAGAAGAAACAATTTCCTTCTAATAAAAATTCGTTTCCCCTCTTTCTTCTGAGTATATAGCTGTTGATAGTAATCATTAGGTGAATGCCAGTATCACCCATATAATAATACTAATGGTCTAATAAAACTGTTATCTTTCAATAAGGCTATTTTATCCCATATTTGTAAATTTTTTAGTATAGAAAGAATTCTACTTTTTAAATCGGTTCCCTGTATTCATATATACGAGCATAAATATAACGATTGCAACAAATAATACCATTCCTAAAACGAATAGCCAATCTCTTCCATATATATCACTCAGTACCCAAAGCAGCACTGAAAGAGATATGGCAAACATCATTTTCCCCATGAATTTACAGAGAGCAACGGTATCATACTGCTCCTTGTCTTCTTTAGGCAACATATTATAGCCCGAAATCAGAAAGGAACCTTTTCCATTGATTAGAAAAATGCCTGTCACAATAAATAATCCAATCATAATCTTTGCTACTATCATGTAAATCACCCTCTCACAAGTGATATAAAGTGAAATTTTATTCAGTGATTATATTTTCCTCCAAAAGGAGTTTTACTATATAATAGTATTTTATAAAGCTACTCCTCCTGGCTATAACATTCTTCCTTCTCTAGAATTTTAAAATACATTTCTTCTTTGACTTCATAAAAGCTGAATCTGGATAATCATTCACTTTCTATTTTTCCTTCTAGCATATAAGGTAATCTTACTTTACCCACTAACCACTCTTGAAATAAAATTACATAAGGGTTACTATTCCCGCCAATTCCAGCTAACACACTCAAGTCCTCTGGACAATATACAACGGTATGCAAAGTCCCGAAATAGGCCTTGTAATCCGTAAAAAACAATGGCGATGTTTCATTGTTAAAAATATGATACATAGACTTTGGCGTTAACTTGCTTCTTTCCAATGTTTTCAAATATTCTTTTCGACGCAATGACATTTGAATAGATGCTCTGTTCTTTTGATGGAGATGCTCTGATTCAAAATGATTTGTACAAATAATCCGTCTACTCTGATAAACAACTTGTTCTTCCGGCGATACCTCCACCACAGCATTATTTCCTGCTTTATCCATAATAGAAAAGTTTACACTATATTGATGCGGAATTTTTTGAATCAAGGAAATGGCTTCCTTTGTGTCAGCGCATTGTTCCAAAACCAGCCGGCAAATCGTTGTTGCTAAAAAACCAGTTTGACTGCTCTTTTCATTTACCATATGCAAGCCGATAACAAGCCCCTTCTCATTCATACCGTCCAACCTGCCAGTAACTTGCTGGCTGAATCCGATACTTGCATACCCTGTATCCGGTTTAGACAGCACAAGTCTGGCATCATAACATACATCATTAAAATCATAATTTCTTACATAATATGAATCATTGGCCATGGTCGTACAGCCCATGAAAGGCAATCGCATATCATAACCGCTAAACAGCTGGATTGCTGTGTTTATATGAATATCCATTCCTGCAGCCAGCCCCTCTATCTCATCCCAAAGCGTTACGGACAAACGCTTAATATATTTTTTTGCTTCTATTATATTTTCGTTTGTCTGTAAGGCTGCTTGCTCCTTCCATTTTGGATCTAATTTTAATACAGAGCCCTGCTTTAATCCAATGTCATATGCATTTCCTTTTAATAGAACAACTTCCACCTGCAGCTTTTTTCTTTTCGTCATAGTCCCCTCCCATTTGTGTGACAGGAATCATAATATCCGCGGTTTCCATCTGGTCACCCCGATACCATTCCAAGATAGAACCGGATGGGGTCCAGTTATTTACTAAACAATATTGCATTAATTTACGATAAGCGGTTTCAATTGTTGAAAAATCCTCCTTCAGCGCAAGACCAATACATAAGCTTTCCCTCATTTTTTCTGAAAAAGCGTCTGGAAAAAATGCCATATTTATTTTAGCGTCTACACCAAAGCCAATTTCAGCTTTGACCTGTTTGTTGGATCCGGATATATATCGTAAATACAAATTCTTCGTTGGAATACCCTTCTGCTTTAATTGTATACGTCTATCATAAAACGCCTGCTTAAATTGTCCTGCAGCCGATTCTGCTTCAAACCAAATAACTTCCTCTGCTAGCTTTTCAAACATATAAATCGTTTCTCCACCACTATCACTTTCCAAATAGTGGAGACTGATTTCCAGCTGCTTTTGATTTTCTTTTATGGTTTGAATCCACTTCTGCTTCATTTGCCTCTGGCTTTTCTCACCCGCTTTTAAGTAAAGTTGAATATCATGAATCGGAGCTCCCGCTGTTCGCAAGCTTGCGATTAGCTTGGCGAGCGGTACTTGCTCCTCAGCATACATGCGATAGTTACTGTTCTCTTGTCTTACTGATTTCAAAAGCCCCTTTTCTTCATAAAAGCGAAGAGTGCTTTTCGGTATTCCGGTCTGCATAGAAAATACCTTTATCGCCATCAACATACTCCCCTCCTGTCGTTTTTCTAGTTTAAGCATAAACCTTTATGTTACTTGAATGTCAAGCCTTATTAGAAAGCTTGACATGGAATTCAATTGCGATGATGATGTTTCCATTAAAAACACCTCTAATAGAGGATGTTCAAAAAGTCCAATAAAAATGACACGGCGAATTTCTGCGTTGACGAATTTTTTCCAATACTCACGTATTATAAAGCATACGCTCCGTTTGTAAAAAATTCGTCGCCTTGAACTTCTTGGTCCTATTTATCGTACTTTTTTGAACACGCACTAATATTAGTTTGGAATCTAACTTTAGAGGTGTTTTTAACATTTGATGCATTAAAGAACTGTAAACTATATCCCCGAACCACATCCTTTGTAACGAATTATTTTCAAAATGAGTTATGCGATACCACGGAATTCTTATACTAAACAACGGGCGTTACAGGCTGTATATCCTTCGATACATTTATCACAAAACAAAGCTTATGGCATCCAGTTAATGTGTTTCTTGCGTTCGATTAAATAACTTCACATTATCAATAGCGGGAAGTTGTCGTAAAACAGAGCTGCATAGCCAAAAAATACTGAAGATAATCATCGAAACGCCACAAATCATAACAGGAATTTCCGGTGCAAATGTTTCCCCTAAAACGCCGCCAATTAATGCACCTGCAGGCATCCCCAGTGAGGCTGCACTTGTTATCAAAGTAATGACTCTTCCGATAAACGTTGTCTCCACCTGTTTCTGTATGGATGAAAAGACAAGGATATTCAGCACTCCGATCGATATTGCGCCCATACCAAATAAAACCATGGATGCTGCGAGTGGTAAAATAGCGGTTCCTAGCCACAAGATTCCTGTACCAACGTATGAAAATATAATTAATTTTCCGAAATCAAAGTGTTTTATCTTCGGTGTAATCATTGTACCTGTCATAATTCCTAAAGACATGGAAGCAAGGTAAAATCCATATATCGCTTCTGTTCCATTTCCTTTAATAAGGGAGAAAGCAGGTAAATTTGTTGTCATGATAATCATGGCTATATTTACAAAAATAATGGAAAAAATCATTTTAGGAACTAAAGAATTTCTAATATAATGAAAACCTGCCCGTAGATCTATATAATAAATATGAACAGCAGAACGGACGGACTGTGATTTTTCTCCAGAAATAGCAGGCTGCTTAAAATTAAAAAATGCATAGGAAAGACTTACTAATAAGAGGCATCCAGCAGTAATTGAAATAGCTGGAACGGTGCCGATTATCGTGATGATAATACCTGCACCTGCAATAAACGCAATATCCATCGCTTCACGAATCGTCTGTAAATAGGAGTTTGCATCTATAACATTATCTTTCCCTACAATAACTGGCAGTATAGTTGATTCGATGGGATACGTATACTGTGTGAATAAAGCAATGATAAATAGCAAGCTTATGACATACCAGACATGTAACCCGATTGTGTAATGTAATAATGGAATCGTAAGCAAAATAACCGCTTTGATCAGGTTGCTGTAAACGAGACTATTTTTATATTTTGCATAATTAGCTAAGGGAGCAATTAAAAAAGATAATGCTCCGGCAGAGGTTATCGCAAAAAATGCAAATCCAGAATAGAGGACACTTCCGCTCAATTTTAAAACAAGCAGCATCCCTGCAACAGAATAAATACCATTTCCCAGACCATTAATAAAAACACCAGCAATTAGGATAAGAAAATTTCTTTCCAATATAAATGGGTTTATTTTTTTCATTCCTCTTCCTCCCCGCTAAATTCTTTGATCAGAAATTTAACTGTATAAGCGGATTGCTCTTCATGATCTTTTTCTTCATAAGATAAATGCCCATATTTATAAAAAAGAGCCTCTATATCCTTATTCAATTGATCAACCAGTTTTTCGGATAAATAGATATGTGAAGTTCTACCATCAACATGCCCTTCTGGAGATATCTGGTCAGGATTCTTAAATAACATGGCTTTTGCTCTATAAAACTTTTCAACAATTCCTTTTTCTGTTCGCGTACTTTCCACTTCTAAAATATCGTGCTTGACAAGTTGTTGAATATGATAATAAATCGTCCCTGGATTTTTCCCCATTAAATCAGCAGTTTGTTTAGGTGTCATTGGTTGTTCATAAAGCAATGCAATCATTCTTGATCTTAATGGATTAGATATTACTTTTTGCTGTTCCCAATTTATTTCCATTGTTTTCGCTTTGTCAAATTCTTTTCTATTCATGTTATCACCTTTCGTTTTATTATTTGTGTTTATAAATCGATTTGGAAATACAAAATTATTTATTTGTATTTATAATACGATTTGGATTTCCAAATGTCAATGATTTTTCTGACTATTATTATTAAATCGTTTAGTTGGAAAATAAAGTTTGTTACTATAATAAGTAGATTCGCTTCAATCAATGAAAATGTATTTATCTTCGTTTAAAATCGGTAATAACACCGTATCCATTCAATCATTGAGCTGAGCATAATAAATAAAAGGCAGGTGAAAAATACGGCATACTGTATTGCAATAATCATTGTCTCTGCTATTGTGGTTTTGGTTTAAAAACAACAATCGGCAAAAGCGATTCTTCTCTCGCTTCCTCTTTAGGTATGTCACATAACTTATGAAAATTATGATTACAATACTTCTTGTATTATTACTTATATTAGCAGGCATGTACTTGAGAAAATTGTATTGGGGAGCGCAAGTAAAAAAAAGCGGTAAAAGAACGTGATTTGCTTGAAAAAGAACAGTCTGATAGAAGTCATTAAGAGAAGGAAAAAGTGAGTGAGGGGTGCTTTCTGCTAAAATTAAATGGAAAAAATAATCGTACATTTCATTCATTATCAAAGAGCCCAGACTATATATTGGTATAGCCGGGGCTCTTTTATTTATCTTATTTCCAAAATATTTATCTCAGCTTATACACTCGCAATATCAATCGAAAAAGCATACGTTTCATAGACCGGATTTTTTTCCGCTTCTTCATCCTCCACGATCAGATAATACGTATCCCGTTTATCATATACTCTGGCTTGAAAAACAAATTTTTCTTTCGATGTCCGTTCCATTGCTTGAGAGGAAGAGCTGTCAGCAATAATAATATTTTCATTCGAGATGCGATTGCCAGTTTCGTCTGCAAAATAAACCCTTAATCTTCGCGGCAGCATCTTCTCAGCTACTTTATCCATTTGGAAAAATTCCAGATACATCACATTATTGGTGATTTTTCTTGTCGGTGTAGTCAGTTTGACACCTACCTTTGTCACGGTATTTGCAGATGACCTGTGGCGGTCGTTTTTAAATGTAATAACAGGAATGACCATTTCTTGCAACATTGCACCTCCATGCACATAGTTCGCTCCTGCTCCTTGAATAGCAAAACGGTTAATGCCTCGGGGAACTGTAACATATAATGGACTATCCTTCTCAAGCAGATAGTTCATAGGATAAGATAACGTTCCTTCAATCGACGACGCTTGGTCTGAAATAGAAAAACGTCGTTTAGTGACGATCGTATCTTCCGGTTTATTCGGCAGTTTTTGGCTCTTTTCCAAGCGGTCCCGCTGATAGAGGAACCCATGGTCTGCCGTCATTAGAATATTGGCGGCGCTCAAGGTATTAACCAAGCGATTGACAAGCACGCGGATATCGTTCATTGCTTCCTCTGCAGCTTGAAATACCTCCATTTCCGTATCCGCATTATCTCCCCTTGCATCGATAACATTGTGGTAAATATAAATTACCTTTTTCCCTTGCACAGCCTGCCGTAAATCGGCCCGATTCATGCTGGCAATCTCCTGGTACGGCATAGCCAGTGCATCCTGTGATGCATTCTGAAGGATTTGATTTCGATTCGCTATTCCTTTTGAAGAAACACTATCCAGCATCACGTCGCCATCGTTTGTATAAGACATGTGCTTATGCGGCAACAACGAAGCCATCCCCAGCGCCGTATAAGAAGGCAGCACACCTTGCATGGCCGATAACTTAGCTGCTCCGCCTCGTTCGTTATTTAATGCATCTGTCAATTCATTAGCAATTTCGTATCGTAATGCATCGGAAATAATAACAAAAATACGTTCTCCGTTTTCCAGATAGTTTTTAACAGATTGCTGATAAAAATCATTTTGCTGTGGAACATCAGGGATTGGCCATATCTGATGTTCCGTCCGCTCTTTGCTTCCGTTCCACTTCATGGCCAGCTCATCAATAAAACGATTTTCATAAACGTTTTCTATCTTTTCACGCACCGCATACAGACGTTCTTTGTCCACAATAGTATCATAAGCTACATAAAATTTTCGATAAGCCGTATCAACTCGATAATATGCATTTGTGTATGCTTGAATCATCTGGTTTGGTGACTGTTCCGGAATAAAATAATCCCATTTTTCCATCTGCCTCAGCAGTTGAATGGCATGATATAATGCTTTGTATTCATTTTCATACTCTGGATACCAATGCAGTCGTCTGCGTGTTGCAATAATATCCAGATAGCGGTCATAAGATGTTAAATCCTCCAAGATTTGTTCCGTTAAGTACTGAATCATCTTTTCGTCAAATTGAGGAAAAATATCCATATTTACCGTATGGTCCACGTCCCAATTTGTAATATAATCACTTGCTTGGAGCGTATCCGCTGCCTCTTTTGCTAATTGGTTAAATACTTGGCGCTCTTCCCGATGATTCATCCACTGATTCATCAACACGATGATATTCGTTGTACTATTACTTATGTAGGGCTTCCAGTTTTCCGGTAAATCCAGTGCATCATTTTGCTGTGCCAAATAAGTAAGCATTAAAGAAATCAACAAGGAATGTAACGATTTGTCAGATAGTGTATATCCGTAATACTTTTCAACAAGCTGCCAAAAAGCAGGCTCGGCATCATATTTTTGAATATTTTCCCATACTGAATCATCTCCATCCTGTTTCTTGCGCATCAATGTCCGGATAATATCATCCATGATATTCGTTGTACTTTTAGTCAGGGCAGCCAATACGGTTATATCGATGG
The DNA here is from genome assembly GCF_042675985.1 of Oceanobacillus locisalsi. Taxonomy (NCBI): domain Bacteria; kingdom Bacillati; phylum Bacillota; class Bacilli; order Caryophanales; family Bacillaceae; genus Oceanobacillus; species Oceanobacillus locisalsi. The sequence continues at coordinate 24,618 of NZ_JBHTKK010000033.1, read as the reverse complement.
CTTCTTCCGTATAAGTAGTAACCGGATATTTACGAAAAGATTGCAAGCGGGATTTATTATTGAAGAAAGCTTTATATTTTCGGAAAGCTTCTTTCAAACGGTCATCCGTAATTCCAAGTTCGCGCATAATGATGGTCAATTTGTCCGTCACAAATTCCTGACCAAGTTTATACTGATCGTAAAGCCAATCTTCATGTGGGCTTGGCTTTGACATATTGGAATAAAGCAAGAAGTGAGAGTCTGTGTCCTTTTTCTCCAGCTCATATTTCGTTGCAAATAGATTATGTTCTGTCACTTTCCAAACACGGACTGACTCCAGTTGGATTTCATCAATATCGTCTGTAAATTCGCCTTCTTCATCATACCAAAATACAATATGACGCTTTCTTCCATTGGTTAATTCTTTTTGAAAGGAATCTTGTAATAGACGGTGTACTTCGTTTAGGTTCATGTTGCTCCCTCACCTTATGTAGAACTTTTTAAATGTTTGGATGTATCCTATCATTATGATTTAGATATCAAGCCTATATTAATATATCATAAATTATTTTGCAGTTTTATTCAAAGTGGCTATAGATTCACTTCTGCCTTGACGTTACATAACACGTATATTAAAGTAATATGAAGATAAAATATAAAGAGTGTACTCTTTCCCCGCTACCATTTTACAGGGCTGGGGTGTTTTTTATTTGAGACAATAGCTATATACACAGAAATACATAAGTTGCTATAATACAGGCAAGGTAAAGACGCCAGCTGCTCATTTTACCTTGCCTGTTATTTTTAAATCTTCGCCAGTAAATTCCCTTCTATCGGCTTCTTGCCTTCCCCCTGTGGAATTTCAATGTTTTGGAACTTAGCATAGTTGACTTTCACGCCGTCATCCAGATCCAAATCAATTTTTTGATTGGCGATATGTGCAATCAGCTGATCATAATGTTGACACTCCAAGAGCTGCTTCTGCAATTTCTCTTTTTGCTTTTTCAGACGCGTCTGTTCCTGCTTAGATATATCCGAATCCAGCATCATATCGATTCTTTCCATTTCATCTTCATATTTCCGCTGTTGCGCATGCAGATAGTCTGTCCGAACTCGTGCCACCAGTCCTGGCTGATAACGATGCAAGTAAACAAGGGCCTTAAATCCATCCTGCTTCCCACTGTCAAACAGCCAGTAAATTGGCCGTTTCTGATAGGTTTGTACATGGTCTTTGTAAAATTCCTTCAAGAAATAGCGGCGAATCCGCTGTCTGGATGTTTCACTGGCTTTTCGCGTTAAGGTATCGGCAATAAAATCCAGATTTTCTTCCAGATGTTCCTCTCCAAATGTTGTCTTTAGGAGCGTTATGAACCGATTGACGATATCATCCTCAAAATACACATCATCAGTAATCGGAATCACATTTTCCTGATCTGGTTGAAAGGTTTGATAATTATCCAGTAAGAATTCTCCGCCAGCAAATGCCAACCCTTCTTCATCGAGTGAATAACGGCCGAACATTAAACCAACTGCATAGGAAAAGAATGATTTTACATCGCGAACTTGATCTGCGCGATTAACGGTAACATCTTTTTCCTCTACATCAGGTGTTAGTTCATCTTGAAGTCCGTAAAGATTGATAAAAATACGATTGAGTTCTTCTTCGTTTGCTTTTAAGGTTTGAAACCGATTTTCTGCTTCCTGTTGCCAGTTGGTGAAGGCTTCGGAAAGCTGGGTTGTTTCTTGTTGAAACTCTAGGAATGGGTGGGTTTTGAAATCCCAGGATGTTTCGAAAGAGTCCCAGTCGGCTTTGGAGATGGAAATGTTATCATAAATCAACTTTTCAATAACTAATTTCTTTTTATAGTCATTTATTATAGGGATACTTGCAATTTCTCCCACTTCATAAGTAATTGTTTCACCACCCACTAAATCGGCAAAATATTGTCCTACTTTAGAATTTAATATCCCTAATAAATAAATACTTGACTTAGAAAAAATCGATGGTCCAACAGCTGCAAAACAGGCATTTTCAAAATATCTCAAATGAAGTTTGCCATTAGTTACATAAGTCCATGTAATTCCATCCATAAAGTAATATTTTTCATTTCTTACTACAGACTTCTCTAAATTTTTTAATTCATATCCATTTTCTTCCCAATTAATCACAAATTCGTTGTTTCCAAACCATCGCTTAAATTTTCCGCCTTTATTTATTGGAAACCACCTTTTACTTGAATCATAGCTATTTAATGATGAATAATGTCTATTAACTTCAAACCAAAGTCTTAAAAATTTATTATCATTTGATGTACTAATACCCTTTTTTACATCTGCATACTGTTTTAAAGCATTATAATTCCTGTAAGAATCTAATGCTTTTTCAGATATCCAGTAACAGACAACATTTTTTGGGGTATATTCAAAGCTATCAAATTCTTTAATTACCGTCTGTTCTTCTGTTGAGTGCAATTTCGGAATACTATCTCGAACATCTTTATATTGGACATAATTAAATTTTGATTTATATTTCTTTAATTGCATATTTCTCCATACAGATACTGACGTGCCAAATGCAATACCCAATACCATATTCTCCATATGGAGTAGACTAACTAGCATTTTTTCAGTAATAAGTTTATGTCTTAATTGTTCAAAACTTGTTAAGAACATCCAATTTTGCATAGTGACAAGAACATTAAATCCGGTCTTTTTTACTTTTCCAAAGTTTGATTCCATAAATACTGAAAACAAATCCATTTTTGATAAAGGAAACTTATTACCAATAAAACTATGTAGTTTTTTATCCATTCCTTTGCTTGATAAATACGGCGGATTCGTCACCACCACATCATACTTCTTATCCAAAATCACTCCCTGATCAATCAGCCGCTCCACAACCGGCAATACATAATCTCTAAAATCCACCGCAAACATGTCGTCCAATTCAGCCTCTTGCAAATTATGTACCCGTTCCTTCAATGCCTCAAAATCAATCTCCGGAACTTCCAAAATCGATCCAAATAATTTGCCATCTTTAAAGGTGTTTATTAACACCTCAACATCCTCGCGCACATCCGTATCCCCAACAAATATATCCATATCCTGCTCCGTAATCGTATTACTCTCTTCAAAACCACGAATATTGGTATGAATCGGCGAACGAAAAATACGATGATTGTAACTACGTGCTTTCATCATCACAGAAAAATAAGCAAGTTGTGCTGCACGAGGGTCGATATCCAGCCCATACAGGTTATTTTCCAGGATTAATTTAGGAATATCCTGTCCGCGATAACCTTGTGATTGATAAAGTTTATAAAATACTTCAAACGCATAGACAAGAATATGGCCAGACCCCATGCACGGATCAAAAAATGTGATGGATTCCGGTTTTAAATTGGTATCTTTTAGTACTTCCAACTGCTGCACAACATGCTCAGGCTGCTCTGCCGCTTCCAAATAATATGGAAGCTGTTCCTGTAATGTCTTATCGGGGTGAGACTCCAGCCATAAACGACCTAAAGAGTTATCCACCATATATTGAACAATCCATCGCGGCGTAAATAATTCCGTTGCAGCCGGGATATTTTCTTTGCTGATTTTTTGGTTTTTCTTCAATGCCGCAAAAACCTCATCCTTTTTCTCGGAAATATAATACTGGTATAACCAACCAATAATCTCGACTTCTTGGGTCCAATCATCTTCTGCAATGTCGTTCACCATATCATAAATAACCGACGTTTCTGCTAATAGCTGATTCGGTAAAAGTAATTCCGTATAATCTGCTATCTGCTCAAACATCATCGGCATCATTTCACCCAGCTTATTACACTGCTTCACCAATATGTACTTAAACAAGTCTTCATCATCGTTCGCATCCTGTAATTCATATACTTTCTTCTCGTCAAGATCGAGGTCATCCACCAACATCAATATTTCTGTCATCGCATCCGGTTCCATTTTGCCTGATTCAATAGAAGAAAAAATGCGCACTCCCGTTGGCAAGTAATCATTTACCTCCATAAACCGCAACGCAATAAACCGGTTAAACCACGTATAAGCGACTTCCTCCATCACTTGTCCATAGCCTTTTTGTTCTATTTCCTGAAGCAGCTTTTCCCGCTGTTTTATCTCATATTGTTTATAATACTTTTGATTGATTAAAAAACCGTCCTGATAGACCTCGGGCTCTTTAACCTGTCCTTCCGTAATTCCCAGTTCAAATGCTTTTTGTACTACAGCTTCCATTAACTTTTTCCGTGCACTTGTCGCAAACTTCTTGATTGCACCTTTATCCATATCTGTTCCTCCTCATGCTACAAAGGATAGGCCCTATTATGAGCCTACCCTTCCTGCCTTTTACACCAAATGAATCGTTGTATCATCATCCAATTCATCCAATAGTTGTTTTCTTAATTCTTCTACAAATTGATCCACGTCTTCCGTTGATTTCATCGTTTTAGTTCCTTTGATTAATAGATTTTTACTTAGTGTTTTCGTTTGTTGCTGCTTAATAGGAGTTGTTTCCATTTGCTCAACTGGTTCTGAATCCGCTCTAGCTGGGGTTGACTCAACAACCTCAGTTGCCTGGAAAGCTACCTCTTGTCTTGCTTGCTCTAACTCTTCCAAACAACGCACTTTCAATCGGTCACTTTCCACCTGCATAGAAACTGCTTTATATAAGTCGTTTGTTCGATCCAAGCGTTCTTTTAAATCCTCGAATCGAGAACGAAATGTTGTCGCAAACTTTTGCTTCAAGTCCTCATCCTTTGCTAGTTCGTCCATAACCGTCTGCAAATCAGTTTCAATGGTTGCCCGCACTGGTTTACATTCTTCTTCCACCAAATCAAGAAATTCTTCATCAAAAGCACGGTATAGTTCCGGTAATTCCTGAATCCGATCATATGGCTTCACATGATTAACTATGTTGTCCATCTTCCCCACCAGCTCAATAATATGATTATCAGTTACATAAGTTCGATTATTTTCAAAAATGGCCAATTTCTTTTTAGCTGCGTCATATTTATCTTTCTGATTTTCAAAGAAATCTTTAACTTCTTTCACGTCGTAGGCATAATCTTGCAATTCATGGCGCTGTTCCCGCAGCTGTTTAAACCAGGTTGTCGTGTCCTGAATTTGCAGAATCGATTCGATTACCTCTTTCCCATCTTTCACAATCGCTTCCCCTGGATAATTAGCCGTGCGATACTCCCTTAATAAATCAGCAAGCTTTTCTTTTTCCAAATACAGATGCTCATTGAACTTCTGTTTCAACCCATCTTCATCACTTGGAAGCGCAGAGATACCAAAGAGTTCCTTGCTCAAATCTCTAGCATTTTTGAGCAATGCAGAAGAAATGCGTTCCCGTTTTTTCACAACAATCCGGTCCACATAATCTCGTTTTGTCAGATAATCAATCAAACGATTATCATTCAACTGCAGTTCATTATGATTCATTCGCAGTTTCACTTCTTGCGCTTTAAATAATTGTAGTAAAAAGGATGTAGTATCTAACTCCAGCCAACCATAAGGCTGTTCTGAGAAGTAAGCTGTTATGCTTTTAATCGTCATTGGCTGATTACGGGCAGTTAATCTAGCTACATAATTGTCCACTTCCTTGATGGCCAGTTGATTCGGTTCATTCCCTTCATCCATCGAAAGCTGTGTTGATTCACTCGCAATTGCTTGCAATTCTTTTGGTGTATCAACAAATTCCGTAACATAATCTAATTTATGATATAGTGACTTAATCAATGTCCGGAAAGCTTCATTGATGCGATCGGCCGGTGATTTCTTGTTAATGCTCAGGACTTGCGAATTCACAAATACATCTGCCGATTTCAATGCTTCTGTTACATAGGTTGTAATCCGTTCACGCCGTTCGGAAACTTCCCGTGATTTACGTGTTTTGATATCCTCTACCGCTTGCGAGACGGCAGTGCCGCTCTTGATTTTCAAATAAGCTTGAATTTTTAGTATCTCTTCCATTTCTTCTAGGTAAGATGTGTCTGATGGAAGTTTAAAAATCACATTATTTTCCCGTAACGACATCATTTTCAATTCCGATTGATTATAATCCATCGCTGCATCGGCATAAGGAGTCAGCACGCGTATGCCGATATCACTGGATTGTGTTCTTACGGGGCGATCATCGATGATCGCATTAAATGGAAAATGATGCTTGGTGGAATAACGGAATTTTTTATCCCGATAAATTCCTTCAAATATCTCTTCTCCAATTTTCATGACCACTTCCGATGTTTCCACATGCATGTTTTTTATTTCCCGGTTTACATCCTGCTCATCATTTGTCAGGAAGACATACTCCTCCCCATTTTTTTGGATGAGGGTTTGTCCAATTAATCGGGAAAGGGAACTTTCAATGATTTTCTTCCGTTCCAGCTTATCCGTATCCATATGGTCAACCATCAAAGTAGCGATATTTTCCAGACTTGCCGGCATCTCTTTGACATATTTTATCAAGAACAACAGTTTCAACACATCAATATCATATGATTCCAATTTCTCGTTATTTCCTGCTTGGATGATAACGGTGCGGATACTCGAATCCAAAAACGTTTCAATCGTTTCATAGAACGCCGAAAATGGTACAAGCAGTCCTTCCTCCTCATCGGCAAAACGGATGGCAGATTCCTGAAAAGCGCTTAACAAGGAACGTTCCCCTTCTGCCAAGTGTTTACCAGAAGCACCATGAATCCGGACACCGGTAAATACTTTTTGCAGGAGATTAAACTGATAGGGAACAAACGGGTACACACCGATAAAATCTTCCTGGTTTGCATATTTTTTCATCTCTGCACTGTTTTCCGTAAAAGTTAAGAGATTTTGCAGGATAAATTGATTTTTTCGGTAGACCTCTTCCAAGGTCTCTGTCCCTGCCTCATTCTTTGTCAGGATTCTTTTACGGATTACTTCGTCCACGAAAGCACTTGAAAGACTTAATTTCGTGTCAAAACGTCCCTGAATCTTGGAAAAGTCATTTCCCTTAACAGCCAGAACCGAATCAATATCTTCTTGACTCGTCACAGCAATCCATGCTTTCCCTTTACATTGTTGACCAAGTTCGTGCACAATCGTTTGCAAATTCAGCATCGCATTGGAATTATCACCAATGAATTGCCCGACCTCATCGATCATAAACGCAATATGATGGTTATCTCCTTGCTCATCGATATATTCTTTCACACGTTTCGCAAAGCGATCAATACTGATGGAAAATTCCTGTTCCGCACGTTCAAACCAATTCCGTGCTGCCTCTTCACTCATTTGCGTGGACTGACTCAGCGCCTCGATAATCGCATCTTCTTCATAGTAAAAATCTTCGCGTGCATCTTCCCATTTACTGTCGGAAATTTCCTGGAAGTTTGCCTTAAACGTTTCATACGTTCCATCTCGATGCATCTTCCGTTCAATTTCTGCAATCCAGGGAATCGCACCGCAGAATCCTTGCATCTCATTAAATACTTTGTTTAACACTTTAACAATCGAATCCTTGCCTGCCATCGCATCTGATTCACTTTTTGCATCAATATCAAATAAGACAACATCTGTGGTAATGTCGCCTGCTTTTTGCATATCTTCCCTTATTTTGGAATTTTTGATTTTATCATCAAAATAATCTATGGCACGCTTTCCATTTATCTCTCGATTCTCAACCAGATAAGATAAGATTTTAAGGAAATGGGATTTACCAGATCCAAAGAAACCAGATATCCATACTCCTATCTCATCTGTCGGCTGCTCAATCCCTTTTCGATAAGCAGCAAAAAATTCGCCGATATGTTTATGTAACTCATCTGTAACAACGTATTCCTCAAGTTCCTGCTGAATATTTTCACTATCATCCTGACCTATTTTAATAACACCTTTAATATCTCGGTCAATTTCTCGGTCGAACATTTTGCGTATCTGCATATTTGATTTGTACCTCCTACTCACTTACCAATTGAAATGCACGATAGTAATTTTCGTCTTTTATCTCCCCAAACAGCTGTAGCTCCTGCCCGTCGTAACGTCCAGGGAAAAACAACACCACCGGAATCTGACCGGCTGCTTTATGTAAATTGTTTAAAATAACATGCGAGCGAATCATCGGAAATACTTTGCCAATTCCCGTGATAAAAATAATATCATTTTCTTGTACGCGCTCTGCAATGTATTGAATAACCAAATCATTGTTCAAAGTCAGTCGCAATGCTTTTCTCGTAGCATTTAAAACATAAGAACTACCTTTTTTCTCCTCCATTTGGAAATTCTTTTGCAAGTACCCCTTGTCATCAAGAATTTCCAGCACTACTTCATATAAATCAAACTCTACGATACGTTGACTGGAACTATCGTGGTTTATTCGATCTTTTAAAAAGGCAACATGATTCCGTACCAGCATCTCATATTCTGGATGATAGTCAAAAATATGGTAACCAACCTCATTCCCAAGTCCTTTATTCTCTTGGAAAGAAGAATCCGTAATCCGCGGGAATATTTCATCCAACCGTTCATGGATTGTTTTCATGCTATCTCGCCCCCTTTCCTATAATAGCATCAATGTAACGCGTATCCTCTGCATTTCGCATATAATCCAAGACGTCCGGATGAAGCAACGGGATTTGTATTTCCCGTTCGGATGAATTATTCAACAAACCAGCATCCGTTAATATCCGTAAATACACCTGTTTCAATTTATAAAAGGTATATTCTTTCCAATTTGCAACGACTTCACTCTGTTGTCGCTTTGCTTCAAAAAAGGCATTAAAATCTCTATCTTCCAACACTGGCTCATGAACTGTCAGCTTTTCCCGGAAGATTTCATGCATAAACTCAAAAAACAGACGGTCTGTTTTAAGTATGGCATACAACGTAATAAGCTTACTTGTATGGATATCGGTTGTGACTATTTTATTAATGAGAAATGTATCCAGTGTTTTGAGCCGTTTCAAAACCGTTGTGGTTATTTCCCGTTTACGTTGTTCTGTTTTTACTTGAAATAAATTTTGATGAATTACTTCTTTTTTTATGACTTCCTCACTAAAACCTGTTGCATATAATTCGGCAACTTTATATGTTTCATTATAGAGGAATGGTTTTGATTTTATAGTTGAGCGATATGGTAATGTGTTCAATTGCTTCCAGTCCTTTATAAAGGAATATTTGGTTTTATTTTATCATGGAATGGGGCGGAATGATAGCACTGATGGTTGTGAGGTATAAATGTGGTTGGTGGAGAATAGGATTAAGTATACTTGGCCAAGTATTAAAAAAGAGTAAAACTACGTTAGGAAGTGAAGTTTTTCAGTTTACAAATAAAAATAAGGAGGTTTATTATGAAAAACTTTCCTGTTTTTATAAAATATAATCATAATATTAGACATCAGGAAATGACCATTAAAATATATATAACACCATATATCGACAAGAAACATCCTTATAATGGAATCAAAAAAGTAATATTAAATATTGTTTCAAATATGATTATTTTAATGAAAGTATTTTATTAAAATAAAATTTAACAGCATTTAACAGCATTATGAAATAGATTCATCAAATCGGGCCCGATTTAAAACCTAGATTCCCGGACACTCGTAACGAGGTGAATGATAAACCCAATGGTACCGGTCATTTGACTTCCCATATAATCGTTATGTGTATTTAACACATAACGATAGGAATAAGAAGCAAAAAAATGGAACAAAGACTATTATTTCAAGGTTTTTCTGACTTCCTAGTTATGTGAAGGCGGGAGTCAAGGTTAAAAAGATCATTTTTCTTTAACAAGGTCATTCTTCTCATTCTAACGTGTGATTTTACTTTACCATTGTTCCCCTGTGATTTCTGATGTGATATTTTTAAAGCTATGATTCGTGATTTTCATAAGTTCACGAGGAGTAGCTTTTTTTCATTTCAATCTATTTAATAATTTCTTTCTAAACTTTGATGTGGTATGATGCCGGTTGCACAGGCGGAGGTAGAGAAAGAGCCATAATTCCCCTGTAAACTTTGATGTGGTATGATGCTTTTTTGGCTATTTCTATGATTTCCAAGCCATAATTCCCCTGTAAACTTTGATGTGGTATGATTCAGCAGCCAGAGGCGGTCACGTCATTATCGCCATAATTCCCCTGTAAACTTTGATGTGGTATGATAGAGGTCATTAACGGAAAGCATGGTTCAGGGCCATAATTCCCCTGTAAACTTTGATGTGGTATGATTCCGTGTTTGTCGTAACCAATATCGGTAACGCCATAATTCCCCTGTAAACTTTGATGTGGTATGATCCGGAATAGTAGGTGTACCTCGTCGGCATCGCCATAATTCCCCTGTAAACTTTGATGTGGTATGATACTACCAAATTATCAATGAACGGTATTTGCGCCATAATTCCCCTGTAAACTTTGATGTGGTATGATTGTTAGATAATGGCAGAAGGAGAAATCTACGCCATAATTCCCCTGTAAACTTTGATGTGGTATGATAAATGCAACAATAAGTGTACTTCTTGCGGAGCCATAATTCCCCTGTAAACTTTGATGTGGTATGATCTTTCCCCTTTTGTATTACCTGTAATATTAGCCATAATTCCCCTGTAAACTTTGATGTGGTATGATTGATAAGGCAAATAACACCTTCTTGGACCTGCCATAATTCCCCTGTAAACTTTGATGTGGTATGATGAGTATCTGAAATAGATGCTGAAATTAAAGGCCATAATTCCCCTGTAAACTTTGATGTGGTATGATTCCATGTTCCGGATGAATAGGGTTCTTCGTGCCATAATTCCCCTGTAAACTTTGATGTGGTATGATAATGTGGGAAGGAATAAAGCAGGTTCTTTCGCCATAATTCCCCTGTAAACTTTGATGTGGTATGATTTGCAAATTTTAGAGTATTCTTCCACATCTGCCATAATTCCCCTGTAAACTTTGATGTGGTATGATCGCATGGAAGACTTATACGTTTGGGACGAAGCCATAATTCCCCTGTAAACTTTGATGTGGTATGATACATGGCCATAAAACCCTTGATACATCCCCATTTCAAGGGTTTTATATTTTTGAAAAAAGTTCTAAATTCCCTTTATGTCACCCCTTTTATTTTGTTTTTCAAAAAACCTCATGAAAAAAATGCCTGCAATCAAAAATTGCAAGCACTTTCTTAAAAGAAATCAATTTTATTTGCTCCCAGCTCTTCTTCAGGGGTAGTCGTCCCTAACAAAATCTCCATATTTTCAAATTGTTTTTCCGTTATCTTTAACGCACGTATTGCACCATTCACAGAAGGAATATTCTCTTTCACCCTTCTCATATGTTTCCGAGCACCATCTTCGCCATTACAAATCCGGGTATATATGGAGTATTGCAACATTGTATAACCATCATTTAATAAAAACTTTCGAAATCGAGCATAGGCTTTTCGTTCTTTTGGTTTAATTACCGGCAGATCAAAAAAGACAATAATTCGCATGTATTTACTCATACGTGTGAACTGCGATATTCGTAAGTTCAGGCAAAACCAATATACTTGCATCTTGCTGCCGGCATGCAGATACAAAACTTTTCACCATTTGATCAACTCCATGTGTAATACTTAACTTTTCTTCGTTCCAAACTGCTTCTATATCAAGAACTTGAAACAAACCTTTACGTATCGCTGGCGACCATTCCATTTCGCCAGTTACATTTAAAGCAATAACGACATCAACAAATGGCCGCAACACTTCCATGAAATCATCGGCCAAATTAAACGCATTGGTCTGGCTATCATGAAACACGCCAAAAGTCGGTGTAAACCCATATCTTATCAACGATCTGGCAACTAGAGACCGGATGATACTATATCCATAATTTAAAGAAATATTGAACACATTATCTTGCCTTCGCTGAAACCCAACACCAAATAATGATTCAAAGTATATTTTCGCACCATATGCCTCTCTGTTTGTCCGGTCACCCGACTCAACACTTCTGCTGACAGAATATACTTTTTGGGCTTCTTCACCTTTATGAATCAATTCTAAACATCTTGCCTGATTCTCCAGCTTCTTAATGACAACCTTTTGCCAAATCCGTTTTTTAAAGGGTTTGCTAAGGTCTCTTTGCATTTCTAAAACCGTTCTTTGTCTGGAATGCCGATGGAAAGGCTGCACAATTCCGCTCGGCATTCGCTTTCTATCACAGATAATGAGCTCTACATGGTACTCAGTGCATTTTGATAAAAGTCCGTTCGTAAGCGTGATTGCAGGATCCTCCAAAGTAATCGTTACGATATCCTCTAATGGTACTTTTATGGAATCTTCTTGTTTAATAATTAACTGCTCCTGGGACGTAGATAATTTTGCTGGATTTCGAATAACCAAATGTCTAAACGCCATAACGTTTCTCCCTATGAACTTTTGATAAGTTACCCAGAGGATCAGTTTGATATTTTTCAAGAGTTTTCAGTCCCTGAGACCCAACGCCATCTTTAAAACTATTCATGTGATCAATGATATTGATTCTAGCATCTCCTGTGTGAACTCCTTTAAAGTAAAAGATTCCCTCATTCCATGTAACAATATCTTCTGTATAAGATTTTACATTCCTTAATTTAGGAACTTTAATACGCACTATGTCATTCGGAAATAAATTAAATAGAAATTCATATTCATCTGTTATACCTAACCATTCTGCGTAAGGTTTTTTAGCCGTTATAAACCTATCCGGCACCTTCTTCGCCAAAACATCACTCACATAAACCGGCGCTAAATAATACTTCCCGTTCTCTTTATGACGAAACACCTCTGTTCGGGCAATACTGGCATTTTCAGCTACTGTTTTATCGTCGAGATGATAGACTCTGTTAGCAGTGGATTCAATTTTTACACTGCGAATTACCGGAGCTGTTTCCGGGTTCTTGGACGGTTTATACAATGATATGCTGAAGGCTTTAGCTGCATCCTTACCATATTCCAAATATCTTTCCTTAATAGCCTGATAGGTTTTTGGATCTGTTTCTTTTCCGTACATTGGAAAATCGCCATTTTTATCAAACTTGATATTTTCAAGTCTTTGTTTCGTCACCATTAAATTTAATCCTTTTTCGGTATAACCGCGATGCCGACGAATGGTTTCTTCATGAATTTGTCCTTTTACCGAACGCTTTGGCATTCTCGAAACAAAGATGGGTTTAACGCGATTAATAAAATCCTGATCGTAACCAGATAATGCCAGGGTTTCTAATGCCAATTTCAACTGATCTGGATCTTGCAGCATTCTTGCCTCCAGCTCTTTAGTGAATCCCGGCCACGGCTCTGGAAAACGTTCTCCTTTTCGCCTCAATAATTGGGAAGGATACTGCTCACTATACTTAAAATATTTACTTACTTTATCTTGAAATGGAAGACTAACTGCAACAAGTACCGCGTCAAGGGCATGGTGCAAGTCGTTTTCTTGCCTGTTTTTATTGAACCCCCACCGCTTTCTCATTAAGGAAGTATAAGCACCGTTCACAGTAAACACACGTTGTTTCCGGTCTTCACCTTCTCTGAATTTCAAATTATCTTCTATAAATCCTTTTAAAAATCTAGTAATGTAGCGCGTGTCATTTAAATGTCGGGATTTAAAGTTATCTTCTTGCTCTTCATCAAGATTTTGTTTCAACAACAAATCCTTTTTCTTTTTCCGGATTTTCAATGAGTTTACATAAGAAATATACTGCTCCCACCTGCGGGCATCACTACGACCAAACCATTCATATGGCGTTTTGTTTTGTTTATTTTGGTTTTCTTTTGATAATACAAGTACTTTATTTGCATTACTGTCATCAAAACTGCGGCTGTACGGAATAATATGATCCACTTCTGCCTCTCCATGTTGAAACAACTGGTCCATTGAAATAGGCTTTATCGAATATGCACATTTTCCGTCTTGTTCTTCCCATAATTTGTATTTTAATATATCATGTCCGCGTGGTGAACTTATCTCTGGATGAAGCTCCTGTATACGGTCTTTCGCTTTTTCATTAACCGTGCGATTTTTATTATATTGTTTCTCTAGATCCCGCCGATCTTTATAATGTCTTCCCATTTCTCTGGCCAATTCAATATACACTTCATCCGGAGACCCATATCTTTTTATAATCGCATTAAACACTTTTCTGGTTTGTGATAATGCCCGAATCACAACCGGATTAGCAATGTCATCTGCAGGAATAACTGGAAGTAATTTTTTCTTTTCCTTATCTACTTTTTGATTGAATTGATAACCGGCGTTTTCACATGCTTGGTGATAAAGAAAGCCTTCTTCCAAATAAGGAATAATGTTGTTTAATGCCTTCAATGAAAGATGACCAAATTTGGCATAAGATAAATTTAAAAGCTCTTCAATCAACTCTGAGTGATAAGCTCTATTCGCTAAATTACGTACTTGTTTTCCATTACTTGTTACCAGCTCATTGAGCAGATAGTCGCGTGTATCATTATCGTCTTTGTACACTGTCACAGCGTATGCGAACGTGTCAAAATCAATGGGCCGGTACGACTCTGCCAATGTTTTACCTTCTGTCTTTTCAATAATCTTTTTTATTTCATAGTGACCTGCAAGCGAAAGAAATACCTTGTCCTCGTTTTTAACATTTGTTTTTCCTGGGTCATAAAATAATTCATTAAATCGTTCATGGTCAGCTAAAGACAATACTTTACGGATATCTTTATATTTCACTTCTTTTTTGCCCATTAAACTATCCATAACAGCCTGACGCTCTTTATCTGTTAAAGCACGTTGAGGTTCTTTTGTAGAAATGATACGCAAACGATTTATCTTATCCAGTGCTCGAAATTTTTCAAATGTATAAGAAAACTTTGGCGCGCGCTTTTCATTTATTTCAAACGTACATGACCCAATTCGTTTTTCTATATCATCTTGTGTGGAAAATGGTCGTTGTGAACTCCAGATATTTATGTATGTTTCCTCATTTTCCTTTTTGGCAAATCGATTTCCAAATTCACGCTGCTTTTCAAAAATGTTTCTAATTTCTCGTTCAATTTCACTCCGTGCTAAAACATGAGAATACTCACCGCCCTTATTACGCTTCCTTCCACAGAACTTTTCATCCATGACAAGCATTTCCGCAACAGTACGGTACGCTTTCTCTTCCATCAACTTCGAGTTTTCGTTCACTGCTTGTTTCAGAACACCGCCTTCCCCATCTTTGGTTTCACTTTTACGATTAGATTTAAATCCTCTGTTTTTAGCGTAGTGAATTAAGATACGGGCAAATTCTCGATCTGAAAGGTGACGTTCCAATCCATTTACTCGTACCAGCCAAACATCCAAATCACCATCTTGCCATTCAAACAAATTATCTGCTTCTACTTCAGACAAAAGCCCCTTTTTTATAATAAAATCACGAACACGGCCAACCCGATAACGGCGACGGCGCAATCTTTTACGCATAGACCTCGCCTCTCGTCTGGGGGCAGCAAGGGAAGACCCATTCTTTGGATTTTCAGCCACATCAAAAACTCGAGCATTCATATCCTCGATACGATTCTTATCTAAATTAATAACTGCCCACCCAACAGACGAAATACCTATGTCCAATCCAACACTGTATCGCATTTAAATCACCCTAAATATGTATTTTTAAAACATTGAAAAGACAAACTTTTCAGTATGCAGTAAACCAAAAGAAATTATTAAAGACTATGTTAATGACAATCGCTATATGTCATAGCGTATAAGTTTTAGTACGATAGACCTGCTTTAAGTATAAAAAAAATGACTAAAAGCATTTAGTCATTTTTGGGGAACTCCGTTTAACACGGAGCTAGGCGATCCCCAACGCCACGGCTTAATGCCTTACCATAATAACTTACCTGTAAACTTTGATGTGATATGATTCTATCGACTTTCCCCTCAGTCGATAATTAAATCGTAAATGTTTTCAGTTGTTTTGTCAATATAGTTATTTAAATTTTATCTACTCATTTTGCAACTTTAATTCAAAAATAACACACCAAACTAAAAAAGCACCCAGAACCAAAACAGTAACAAACTGTTTCAGCGCCAGGCGCTTTCACTTAAAAAATCGGTATAAACCTTACGCAGCACGATCTCCCGGTTTCACTTCTTCTTTCAATTTAAAGGAAAGAATGAATCCAATAATAGCTATAACAGCAGCTACAATAAAGGAAACATTCACGCCATGAACAATACCATTAACATCCTCACCAGGTATAGCCGCTGTAGACATGATGGTGACAAGCACCGCAGTTCCGACCGAACCAGCTACTTGGCGGAAGGTGTTATTCATTGCTGTACCATGTGGAATCAATTCGTTAGGCAACTGATTCAATGCCAAGGTAGTCATCGGCATCATCACCATCGCAATAGAAATCATTCGAATGGCATTCATCGTTGACAGATAAGCAAAACTTGTATCCACGGATAAGTTCGTAAACGCAAAGGTTGTTATACCCAGCAGTAATAAACCGCCTCGAGCAAGCCATTTGCCTCCAAACCTGTCAAACAGATAACCGGTAATCGGGTTGGAGAATCCCATAATAATGGCACCTGGCAACAATACAAGCCCAGATTCAAGAGCCGAGAATCCAACCATATTCTGCATATATAACGGCAAAATAACGTTTGTTCCGATCATCGCAGCGAAAACAAGCATTCCTAAAGCTGTTGCCAACGTAAATGTTCCATGCTTGAATACCCTGAATTCGAGCAGCGGTTCTTCCAAATTCAATTGTCTTGTGATGAACCAATAGAGAGATAGCGCACCAACAACAAGTGTTAAAATCACCTGCAGGCTCATCCAACCTGCATCACCAGCGACACTGAAACCGTATAGAAGTGCACCGAATCCTACTGTGGAAAGAATCACAGATAGAATATCCAATTTTGGTTTTTTTAGTTCTGTTACGTTTTTCAACAAGAAGTATGCCGCAATCATATCCAAAATAGCAATTGGCAGTACCACATAAAAGACACTGCGCCAAGGGAACTGATCTACGAGCCAGCCCGACAGACTCGGACCAATTGCCGGAGCGAACGCAATAACAAGGCCGAACAGCCCCATCGCTGTACCTCTTCTATGGACAGGGAAGGTTAAGAACAAGATGGTTTGCATCAGCGGCATCATAATACCCGCACCTGAAGCTTGTAAAATCCTTCCAACTAATAAATATGAAAAATCCGGTGAAATGGCTGCAATAAAGGTTCCTAAAGTGAATAATCCCATTGCAGTCATAAATAGCTTTCGTGTAGTGAATTTATCAATTAAAAAAGCCGTAATTGGTATCATAATACCATTTACGAGCATAAAAACAGACTGCAACCATTGCGCTGTACTCTCACTCAAGTTAAGATCTTGCATAATGGGCGGGAGTGCAGTACCTAGCAACGTCTGGTTTAAAATAGTAACGAAAGCACCTGATAGTAATACCGCAAAAAGCGGAATATATTTTCTTAATTCAAATGATTTTTCGTCCTCCATTATATACCAACTTCCTCATAAAATTTACTTCTAAACAACAATATTAAATAATAACATATATAAATTTATCTAGCAACCGTTTTATGGTAATCCATATTTAATCTATTTTTTATTTGATATTTCTTCTTCTTCCCAAGATAACGAACGATCATTGCATGTATCATAAAACGACGCCAAGAATATCTTTGACGCCGCTCCAGACTTTATTTTTCTTCGCGATACACCGACTTTTCCTCTTGAGCCGATGAATTGCCATTCTTGATAAAAAAGGTCAGCACAACTCCGATAAGCGAGAGTATCGTAATAACCATAAAGGCTTGATTTACACCATGAATCATCGGATAAGCTATATTCGGATCAAGTTCCGCAGATACTTCCGATGTCGTCATTACCGTAATAACGATAGCCGTTCCAATGGACGCGGAAACCTGACGCATGGTATTGGTCATCGCTGTACCATGTGGAATCAACTCCCTAGGAAGCTGATTTAAGCCAGCAGTTGTCACAGGCATCATAACCATGGACAAACCAAACATTCGAATGGCATACAAAATTGTAACCATGAGCATCGATGTAGAAGGCCCCAGATTAGCAAAGGCAAAAGTTGAAACAGTAATAATGATAAGCCCGATAATCGAGAGCCACCTTGCACCGAACCGGTCAAATATGCGGCCAGTGATTGGAGACATCATCCCATTTACGAGAGCGCCGGGCAGAAGCACAATTCCTGCTTCCATCGCCGTAAAACCACGCGCATTTTGCATATAAAGCGGAATCAGTGTTTCTGCACCAATCAATCCCATAAACGCAATCATTGGAATAATGGTTGACAACGTAAAGATTGGATTTTTAAATACCCTGAATTCCAGCATCGGTGTCTCCATACGCAACTGTCTGAAAATAAATGCTGTCAGAGCCACAACACCAACAACTAATGTGGTAATGGTAATGATACTCCCCCAGCCATTGTTTCCTGCACTTGTAAATCCATATAAAAATCCGCCAAAACCGAAAGATGATAACATAATCGATATAATATCCACTTTCGGGTACGTTAATTCCGTAACGTTTTTCATTACTCTTACAGCAAGTAAAATAACAATAATAGCAATTGGCAATATAATTAAAAATACTGCGCGCCAAGAAAACGTGGTAATTACCCAGCCGGATAAAGCAGGTCCGATTGCCGGAGCAAAGGAAATCACAAGCCCGACCAGCCCCATCGCTACCCCGCGGTTTTGTACAGGGAAAAGCAATAAAAATACTGTCTGCATCAACGGCATGATAACGCCCGCTCCACTAGATTGAATGGTCCTTCCCAAAAGTAACATCCCAAAGTTCGGGGCAAGGGCAGAAAAAGCTGTACCGACAGCAAACACAGTCATCGCCGTGATAAATAACTGCCTTGTCGTGAAACGTTCCATTAAAAACGCCGTTACAGGTATCATCACGCCATTAACGAGCATAAAAACTGTCGTCAGCCATTGCCCGGTGTTGGCACTCACATTCATTTCTTCCATAATTGGTGGAATTGCAGTAATCATCGTCGTCTGGTTTAAAATTGAAATAAACCCACCTGTGAGAAGCACAATAATGATGGGTGTTTTATTAAATGATTGCACTTTTGAGCGGTCACCTTCTTTCATATAACAAATTACAATAGAGACTATCTTACATGAATCATTTTGTTTTGTCGACGATTGTGCTTTTTATCACATTTTCCATTCCTATCTAAACTTGGAAAACATAATAAATAGACACAAATTTAAGCAGTATAATAAGTAAAATAGCTCAAAAAAGACAGAGAGAAAGGATTATTGTAGATGCCTTCATCACAAAAATCCTTTCTCTTTCCTGCCCTTATTAACTTACAATGGTGTTGGTGTATTGACTTGTTCATCAAAATGGATTTGTAACAACTGGCCTGCATGCACTAAACCAGATCCAAACCCATACATAAGTACCCGATCTCCATTTTTGACTTTTCCTTCTCTAATTCCAAGATCCAGCGCCAAAGGAATCGTTGCGGCAGAAGTGTTTCCGAACTTTTCGAGACTGTAAAGTGTTTTTTCGATTGGATGTCCTAGTTTCTCACAAATCGGTTCAATCAATCTTAAATTCGCACTATGCGGGATAAACCAATCCACTTCGTCCATGCTGGTTTCCGTTTTCTCCAACAGGTGCCGAATGCTGTTCGGTACATTTCTTACCACCCACTTGAAAACTTCTCTTCCATTTTGGACAAGATATTTCGTGTCTACTAATTCCACATCATTTACTTTGGTTGATAAGCTCGTCTGATAGACGTGCTGTGCGGCGCTTCCATCACTTCCTACATGAAATCCGATAAAATCGTTTGATTCCTCTTCTTTTTCCACCAGCACCGCTCCCGCAGCATCACCAAATAGAATACACGTATTTCTATCTGTATAATCTGTTATTTTGGACAGAGCGTCTACTCCAATCACAAGCACTTTTTGATGAAGACCAGATTGAATGAAGCTATGCGCAGTATGCAATCCATAAACAAATCCTGCACAAGCCGCACTCAAGTCAATTGCTCCCGCTTGTTTGATATTCAATCGGTTTTGTATGATGCTGGCAACGGACGGAAAAGGAAAATCCGGTGTACTTGTTGCCACCATAATCATATCGACATCTTCAACCGTCTTATTGTATCTATGCATTAAATCTTTTACCGCTGATACGCATAAATCACTTGTAAATTCATCGGAACGGGCTATTCTGCGTTCATGAATTCCTGTCCTCTGGACAATCCACTCATCGGTTGTTTCTACCATTTCTTCCAGGTCAAAGTTAGTAAGTTTTTTCTCTGGTGCATAACTGCCAATTGCAGTGACTCTTGTTCCTATCATCGTACCCCTCCTATATGTTTAGAAGTTAGTTTTATTACTTGGTGCTAATTGTAACATAAAAAAGTGTTGATAGCTTCCTGAAAGGATAGAAAAACATTCCATTTCAATGAAGTTATGTACTCAAAAGTTGTTCTCGTCGCACATTAGAGAAGATCTCCCTTCCCATTTCATTAAAAGGGAAGGGGTGACTCGTTCACAACCAATGATTCATTCGTTCATTTTAGATTAATTACGCTTTCTTTTCCTGATAAAATAAAAGAATATCAATTGACCTATCAAAACAACAATAAAAAAGACACCTAAAATAATAAATGCCAATAATCTCAATTCCGGAGTCTGTACTACACCGGATCCGTCTACATGACGAACACTAATAACAATAGCTGCTGCAGTAAATAATAGCAGCCAAATAATATTTGTTATCCACCATATCTGCCAATTCTTCTTTATCGAGATTAACGTAAAATTCCAAATCATCTTCTTTGATAAAGATATGATATTCTTTGCTGGCTTCCGGACGGCTAAAATTCTGTAGCCCTTTTCCGATAAAGTAACCCATCGATGCTATCCCAATAGCCAGGGCAACAAAACCAAATCCTAAACCGGATATTTCTATCTCCATTTCATATTCCTCCCTGTTTTAATTACCTTTATTTACGAAAAGCGTATGAAGAAAGTTTCAATAATGGAATAATTAGAAATAAGAAATATCTCAATAAATAAATAGTTTGCTAACTTAATACGTTTTCCCTTGCATTTCCCACTAAATGAAATAAAATTATTAACGAGGAGAAATATAAGTAATTTTGTCGGAGGGATAGAATGAGCGAATTGAAACAGATGAATCATGCGAATCTGCAAAACCTGCATGATAAAGCAAAAGAAGCATTTGAAGCTGCCAAGAAAGAAAATCTTTCCTTAAATATGGCCAGAGGAAAACCAAGCCCGGAACAATTGAAGCTATCATTGGAATTGTTAAATACAGTAACCGCTGATAATATGGACGATCATTTTTCCGTATTAAATTACGGAATGGTCGATGGTTTACCAGAAGCAAAAGAATTATTTAAAGAACTATTGGAAGTAAACACGGAAGAAATCATCATCGGAGGCAATGCCAGCCTGAATATCATGCATGATCTCATTTCTAAAGCATTAATTAAAGGCGTTATCGATAGCGACAGGCCTTGGGGAAAAGAAGATCATGTTAAATTTATCGCCCCGGTTCCCGGCTACGACAGACATTTCACGATTTGTGAACAGTACGATATCGAAATGATTTCTGTAGATATGCTGGAAGATGGTCCTGATATGGACAAAGTCGAGGAACTTGTCCGCAACGATGCATCAATCAAAGGTATATGGTGCGTTCCTAAATATAGTAACCCAGAGGGGATTACGTATAGTGATGAAGTGGTAGATCGTCTGGCGAAAATGGAAACGAAAGCAAAGGACTTTAAAATATTCTGGGATAATGCGTATGCGGTGCATGACCTTACAGATAATCCTCCGACTTTAAAAAATATGTTAGAAGCATGTAAACAAGCGGACAATCCGAACAGGGTGTTTATGTTTGCCTCTACTTCTAAAATAACTTTCCCGGGATCTGGAGTAGCCGCAGTAGCAGCAAGCAAAGAAAATATAGATTTTATTAACAGCCAGCTGAGCGTGCAAACTATTGGTCCTGATAAAGTTAACCAGCTGCGCCATGTCCGCTTTTTCCAAAACTATGATAATATCCTGACGCATATGAAAAAGCACGCAGAAATTATGAAGCCAAAATTCGATAAAGTCATAGAAATACTTCATTCTAAATTGGATTCCTATGGCATTGCATCATGGACAGAACCTGAAGGAGGCTATTTTATCAGCCTGGATACCATGGATAACTGCGCTTCTGAAGTCATCCGTCTTGCCAGAGAAGCTGGAGTAACCTTAACAGGAGCCGGCGCTGCCTTCCCATACGGACAAGATCCTAGAGACAGAAATATTCGCATTGCCCCCTCCTTCCCTTCATTAGGTGAAGTGGAAAAAGCAATCGATGTGTTATGTACGTGTATTATACTAGTGAGTACGGAGAAGTTTTTATAAAAGGAAACAAGCCATTTGGCGGTTAGACCGTCAAATGGCTTGTTATTGAATCAACAAGTTTTTCATATTGTGTTATCCTTCTCTATTTTTTGTCTGCAGGTAGTCATAGATCATCGATGACATCCCATCTCTTATTTTCCAACAAATACATATTAACGATCGAACCAATAAGCTAAGAATTTAAACTCTCCCCATTCTTTATACAACTGTTGCAATTGCGATTTGGGAGGAAGTTCACCAGCAAAATATTTATGCTTTACATGCTTCTTAAATTCGCTGTCTACTGGTAAAAAGTCATACCGCCCTAACAGCATTAAAATGGTACTAAGCGCATAAGGCCCGACTCCTCTTATCTCCTTTAATTTATAAACGACGTGTTCAGTTGCCATTTCCGGATTTGTGAGCTCATCTAATTCATATGCATGATTGCATAACTGGAATGCGAGTTCATAAATATATTCACTTCTATAACCTAATTTAGCGTCTTGATTTAAAAAAGACTTTTCCTTTTTCAAAACAGCTTCCGGTCCAGGAAACGTAAATAATCCCAAATCTTCCGAATACCTGTCTCCCAAAAGGGTCACAAAATTCGTTGTCATTGCAATCGTCCGGCTCCAGGTCGTATTTGTGGTAAGGATGGTCTTTACAATATCTTCAAAGATGCTCGGGGAGCGTAATAGTCTTCCTCTATTCTCTGTTACAATTTCCTGCATACCCTGGTCAGCACTGCACATTTTATAAAAAGCACTAAAGTCCTCGTCTAAGCGAAACATCCATTTCACTTTGCGAATAACCTCTTTACTTTCTTTACTCGTTAACGTTTCCTTATCTCCTATTTCTACAACCAATGTATCTTGTTCTTGTTTGATATGAAGCAGAACGATTTTACCAGTTGTTAATTTTTCCACCCTGCTCAACCTATCTCCATCCTCATTACGATAGAAAGGCGGTAATAAATACCACCCATGATCTGTAACTGTAGCATGAAAGTTGAATTTGTCTGGTAAGGTAATAACCTTCTTCAATGAGTTTTCCTCCTGACTAACAAACTATTTTTTTTATATCAAGATATCCTCTGTCGTACAAAGAATCACAAGCAGTATACATCGTTCCAAATGTTGGAGTAAATTTTGATTTCGTGTACTCCAACATTTCGTTTTCCCTTTTTACTTTTAATCGATAAAATCCAATTGTCTGTAATGCCTTAAATGTTTTCGCTTCTACTTGATGGATGCTTTCAACTCCTAATAGCATATCGATCACTGGCTTAGCGTTAATGTCCTGGATTGCGGTACTTCCTATATGCTGAATAGCTTTTTCATCTACGTTTAAAATATTTTTGATTTGCTTTTGTATCCTTAAAAATTCTACCGGCCATTATTCATCATGCGGAACTAGCTTTACTTCATTTCTTTTTCATCCTAAATTCATTACACTCCTCCATTTCTAATGTTCATTCATTCATTTATTAACTCTCTCTTCTTTAAACCATTTACGAAGTTGATTAATATGAGCTTGATGATATCTATTATGGTCTGCCAAATGCCAAATTCCCCATCGGATCGTTGCTTCTTTTCCATCTTCGTAATGGACAATCGTGTTCAATTGATTATCCTTCAGCTGATAACAAATCGACTGGAGCATATCAAATACCTCATCATAATCAGATAACAGCTTCTTCAACGAAACATCGTAAATCGGAGGTATTTCGTTATTTTCATCCAACATTGGTCCATACTTATTTTCAAGTTCTTCAGGTATCGAACCCCCTTTTATTCTATAAAACCAATTGAGGTCTATGTAAGCCAGATGTCTGATTAATTGCGCAGTACTATTATATTTTTGTTCCGGTCCTTTATAATCTATTTCCTCTTGCGACATATCTGCAACAATAGTTTTTAACCGATGATAATTATTTTCGAGAGCTCCATAAAGCATACTTACAACAGGATCCATTTTAGAAGGACCTTTTAAATCTAAAATCATTCGCCTTCTCCTCTCTAATATGGAATGAAATTTCCTTTTAATTTATTTTTATATCTCTCTATCCTGAATTATTCACAGAAAAACCTTTATAACGCGCAATTACTTGGCTGACAAGTAACGAAAGCGTATAAGTCATGCATCAAATAAATGAAAAAAGAACCCGTTTCTGATAAGGTTAAAGCATCAC
>NZ_JBHTKK010000032.1:0-42978 GCF_042675985.1 Oceanobacillus locisalsi | reverse complement strand
TACCCAAGTTAAATATTGGAAGAAACGCCTCTTAAATGGGGAGGGGGAATTTGTGCGCTTTTTGAAGGGAATAAGTCTTATTGAATCAGAGTGTATTACCATTTATGAAATATAATGGAATGAAAGGGAAAATCAAGCTTGTGAATAAGTGCTGTTATCCACAAGCTCGAAATGCAGGATTATTATTTTCCAATACAAAGCAATCATACAAAAAGAAAAGGCATGATAAAAGCCCATTACCAAAAATGGGCTTTTATCTACGATTCACGATGTTAAAAAAAGTGACCCGAAAGCTGCTCTCGAATATTTCTTACTCCATTTTCCTTAACAACGATGCCTCTAAGTTACTTACGGAGCTTTGCCCAGCCAGTCCCATCGTAATGTCCAAATCAGCAAGCATGTTTTGCATGACTTCTTTTACGCCTTTCTGACCTGCCGCTGCAAGTCCATACATAAGCGGTCTGCCGACAAGTACTGCTTTTGCGCCAAGCGCCATGGCTTTCATAATATCTGACCCTCGCCTGATTCCGCTATCCATGAGGATTTCCGTTTTATCCCCGACTGCAGCTACAATATCAGGAAGTACGTCCAAAGCCCCAATAGCGCCATCTACTTGACGTCCGCCATGGTTTGATACGATAATACCATCTACACCCTTTTCTACAGCAAGTTTCGCGTCTTCCGGATGTAAAATCCCCTTTAAAATAATTGGCAGGCTAGTATGCTCACGCAAAAAGTCGATACTCTCCCAAGTCAATCCTGTATTCCCAAAAATCTTCGTCCAATGCATAATGGCAGATTGCGGATCTTCCTGCGGCGATTGGTCCAACTTAGCCAAGAATGCCGGATCCGTGAAATAATTCCCGACACCTTCGCCTGCCAAGAATGGCAAATAGACATTTTTTAAATCATGCTCTCTCCAAGCCATCATCGGAGTATCTAAAGTCACTACAATCGCAGAATACCCCGTTTTTTCAGCACGCCTTAAAAAGCTTGCTGTGATTTCAGGGTCTCTGCTCCAATACAATTGAAACCAGCGTGGTGCATCTCCCATCGCCTCTGCTATTTTTTCCATCGGTACGGAGGAAGCTGAACTTGCAATATAAGGAACGCCCATTTCAGCAGATGCCTTTGCAGAGCCAATCTCTCCTTCTTCATGTATGATAGACTGTACCCCAATAGGTGCTTGTAATATGGGAAAAGGGTATTTTTGACCCAATAAACGAACCGATAAATCACGTTTATCTACATTCCGTAACATACGCGGAATGATCCTTTGGTTCGAAAATGCTTGCAAATTGGCTTGCATGGTTTTCTCACCACCAGCCCCACCTGCAATATAGTAATAAGGGCCATCCTGCAATTTTTCACGAGCTACATTTTCCCATTCCTCATGTATTACTGGAAGTCGGTTAGGGTCTGGATTATGCATTGTTGCATAGATTTGGTATTGAATATCATTCCCGATATTATTCTCCATCGCTTATTTCTCCTCCATTTCTTATATTTATATATACTATTATCATATACCATATTTTATTAATTTTGCATTATCAGAAAATAATTCTTTTCTCCCTCATATTTTATATGTAAGCATTAGGGCTTAATGAAACGTTGAATTACACAAAAAACGTCTTCTAAAAGGAATATAATATTCCTTTTAGAAGACGTTCAGGACAAGTAAGTACGCAGTAAAATCCCAGTTCCATATAGCATTTTCAAATCTTTTCTATTCTTAAAACAGGAGTCTTACTGTCTGTTGCTCTGTGATAAACTTATGCTCTCTTCTTAATTACAGAAGAAACCACAAACAAGATTACCCCCAGCAACACAGCAATTCCGCCGATAATTCCAAAGTAAAGAATCTCTGTTTCAGGGCTGTATAACTTAACAATTTGCGCATTAATTGCCTGTGCCGAAGCATTGGATAAGAACCAGAGACTCATGGTCTGTGCAGAAAATGCTGCTGGCGCCATTCTTGTTGTTGCCGCTAGTCCAACTGGCGACAAGCATAGTTCACCTAAAACAACAATCAAGAAACTGAGCACAAGCCATATTGGACTGACAAGGGTATCCGGGCCAGCGTAAACAGCTGGAATAATCATAATTAAGAAAGAAAGACCAGCAAATATCAAACCAAATGAAAACTTCTTATTGGTAGATGGCTGCCTCTTGCCAAGCTTCATCCATAATGCCGCAAATACTGGAGCTAACAGCACAATAAATAATGGATTGAATGATTGGAACCAAGAGGATTGTAAGGAAAATTCGCCTAATGACAATCTGATTCGTTCATCCGCATATCGAGCTAAAATGATTGAACCTTGCTCCTGAATAGCCCAGAACATCATTGCCGCAATAAATAACGGGATATAGGCCAATAGACTTTTCTGTTCCTTTTTCGTTGTTTTCTTGCTGAAATACATTACTAAAAAGTACATAACGGGAATGAGTATTCCTAAAACACTGACCGTCATGACAAATCCGTCAATGGTTAAAATACCGTTGGAAATCAGGACAGCGCCAACTACAACGATGATGAGCGCACTGATTCCAAATTTCAGAAACGCAGATTTTTTTTCGTCAGCAGATAGCGGATTAGGCACATAGGATCCGGCCAGTCCTAAATATTTCTTTCTTGTAGCTAAGAATATAATGAGTCCCACAAGCATGCCAAGAGCCGCTACACCAAACCCAAGGTGGAAATTGTATTTTTGGCCGAGTGTTCCGACAATAAATGGTGCTATTAAACCACCAAGGTTAATACCCATATAGAATATACTAAAACCGGAATCAATACGCATATCTTCTTTATCATATAAGTCCCCGACAATGTTGGACACGTTTGGTTTTAGCAGTCCAGTACCAATTACAATTAAGCCCATCGATACGAAGAGAGCCGTTACTCCGCCCGGGAAGGACAAGGCAATATGACCTGCCATTATCAATATTCCGCCATAAAAGACGGTTCTTTTCATTCCAAGCATCCGGTCGGCAATCCAGCCGCCGATAATCCCTGACATATAAACAAGCGAACCATAGATGGCCATAATGGAACCAGCAGTCCCTCTATCAAGGCCCAATCCCCCGTCTTTCAATGCATAGTACATATAGTAGAGCAATATCGCTCTCATTCCATAATAGGAAAACCTTTCCCAAAACTCAGTGAAAAATAATGTAAATAAGCCTTTAGGATGTCCAAAGAAACCTTTTTGCGGAATGCTATCAAGGATTTCTTGTGAATTCTTCGTAGTCATAATCTTTCCTGTCCCTTTCTTTTTAATTTCTTTCAGCTTTTGCAATATATAGCTTCTATCAATGACCGCAGCATTTATTTAGATTAAATTAATGCTCTTACGTAAATATTCAAACAATTAAAAAATACCCCGCCGTTTGTGTGCTGGTTTACTGAAATCGTAAAACCGCCAAACAGAAGAGGTACCTGTAATTGATGAGCCTTATAAGCAAATACTGCATGAAATAAACACAACTTTTATAGAAATAAACGGATGTAAACATTTTTCATGCAAGTATGACAAAGCCTTTCTGACATTGCTACCTTCTATTTTCAAACACATTATTTATTTCTGCTTTGAAAATAAAGGTTTCTTTTATGCTTCACTTCGGTTCGTCAGGGTACTGCTTCTTTTGTTTATTTCCATGTTTAAAAGTTGAATACTATATATCATACCACTCCGAAACCCCAATGTAAATTAACTGGAAAGTGGTTATTTTTTCATTTTTTAGCAAGTATACACATAACTAAATACCATTTATGCTTCATGATTAATCAGAATTGGACCTATACAACATCACCTTTTTACGCTCCAAAAATCCTTTCTTCAAGCATTATTCACTATTTAAATATTGTATCTTTATTTTAATTTTTGTTTTGACTGCTTTGAAAATTTTTTATATGTATAGCTTAATATAAATCTTTTTACATGTTACTATTCCTTATTTGACTTGTATTTTTATAAAGTATAGAATTGTCCTAATTAACAAATGTTCTAAATTTTTGTTTTATTTTTACATAAAGGAGAATATGGATGATTTCAATACAAAATACCGTAAACAATGATATCAATATTTCTTTAAATCATTACATTGTTAACTCCATTCAACTATTTAAATACAACCAATATGAACTTTATAATTATATTAAAAATAAATTCAATGAAAATCCGCTGGTTTTTATATATGAAGATAAGATTCCAATATCCAATATCTCACAGCAGCAGGTGGATTCTCATTATATCGTCGATGACATACTGTCCCATTTCCTCTGTACACTTCATAAGCAGGATCAATTGACGATGGAGTTTATCCTTCATTCCCTTAATTCCAAAGGCTTTTTAGAAGAACAACCCTATGAAATTGCTTCTTATACCGGATCTTCACTAAATAGAGTGGAAGAATTAATTAATGAGCTGCAAAGCTATGAAAATAAGGGTATAGGAACTTTTCATATGCTGGATTTTCTTAAATTTCAACTGAAAAATAAAGGCTTTTATGACGAAAAGCTATTTGCTCTTTTCTCATCTCATTTGAATGAAATCAATCAACATTCCTTTCGTTTTCTGGAAGATTCAAATGTAAATGAAGCTGAATTCAAAGAATACATCGATTTAATTACCACCCATTGCAATTTGACTCCTTTAGAAGCTGATGAAAAATTAAATATTTCTCCTGATGCTTCCATTGTGTATGGAGAGAACGGATTACAGGTTATCATTCATGATTATCTCAGCGGTGACATTTCTTATGAACCACTTTTAAAGGATAGTCATCATCATTCATTCAACGCTGAATTGGAAAAATTTAAAACAGAATACGATGAACTGATTTCTATTTTGAATGCAAGAAAAATATACTTAACTCAGGTCATCTCTATCATTGCAAATGTTCAATATGATTATTTAACCGGGAAAAGTGACTTTTTGCATGCTTTAGATCAGACAGATTTAACAGAACATACGAAACTGAGCCCGGCAACTATCAGCAGATTGCTCTGTAATAAATATGTCGCTACACCCAGAGGAACCATTCCAATAAAAAAACTATTATCCAAAAAGTACCATGAAAACCTGTCTGTCAGTTATATTAAATACTTGATTCAAAATATAACTGGCTTCGAAGCACTTTCTGATAATAAAATTTCGAAGCATTTAGATGAAATCGGTATATCTATTTCCAGAAGAACCGTAAACAAATATAAAAATCAAATACTGGGGAATAACAAAAGGATTAGTCCAAAATCGTGAGGACTAATCCTTTTCTTTGCTGTATAATATTTAATCCAGCTTCTCCATAAGTTCTTTCATCTTCGTAACTTCTTCCTCTGTAAGCCCTAATCTAGGTTTTCTTGCCGGTCCGCCATTTAACCCTTTCAGGTCCATTGCCTTTTTCACTATTTGAACATACTTCCCGGAATCCTCCAGAAACTCACATAGTGGCAATAAGTCTTTATACAGCTCCTTCGCTCCGTCGTAATTCTTTGCTTTCACCAGTTCATACAGCCTACCTGCACTGTTTGGTGCAATATTTGCCGCTACCGATATCCAGCCCGTTGCTCCAAGAACAAATGATTCCAATGCCAGGTCATCTGCTCCACAGAAAAGTACAAGGTCTGTATTGTCGGCCACCGCTCTAACCTTGTGTATATCTCCACTCGACTCTTTAATATACTGTACATTATCAAGCTCCTTATCAATTTTATAAATGGTCTCATTCTCCAGATTCACATTAGCCGTAAATGGATTGTTGTACATCATAATCGGTGTGGAAACGTGATCATTTACTTCTTTAAATTGTTCAAATGCTTCTTCTTCCGTCGGTGTCATGTAATATGAGTTGATAAGCAACAGTCCATCTGCGTGATTTGCTTCGGCATGTTTTGCATATTCTAACACTTTGTCCGTCCGTTCATCGGCGATTCCAACCAATAAATCCGTCTCTGTATCTTTTACTGCTTCCCCGGCTATCCTAACGATTTCATTCTTTTCTTCATCATTTAATGAGGCAAATTCTCCTGTGCTTCCAACCACCACTATTCCTGGGACTTTTTGATCTAAATAGTACTGGATATTCTCTTTTACCCCTTCATAGTTTACGCTGTAATCCTCATTCATTGGTGTAATTAATACAGGAAATGCTCCTTCAAATTGCTTTTTCATGTTCCTCATCCTTTTCTTTTTCATATTTGTCTTTATCTAAAATAAACCATCCAAAATAACCATAAATTAAGTTGATTATAATGACTAAAAATCCGTACCAGAAGAAAGGCAGGTATGCAAGGGTAGACACTCCAAGTGTTGTTGCCATAAATACCCCTCCATCAGTCCAGGGAACCATTGGATTAGCAATTGTACCTCCTGACTCTACATTTCTTGATAACAAAGTTCTGCTGATTTTTTTCTTATCATAATTAGCTTCTGTAATTTTCGTTCCTGTCAACATTGAAACATAAGCTGCGCCGCCAAAAAATACACCAAAGAAAGCTGCGAGCATTGTTGTAAATGTCAGTTTACCTGTATTTGTTGCCCATTTAGCAAAAAGTTCACCAATCACTGTAAATGCACCGATAGTCTGTAACAATCCGCCAACACCTAAAGCTAGAAGAATCAACAATATGACTTCAAGCATGAAAGTAATACCGCCACGGTCTAAAAGATTATCAATGAAATCAATTCCTGTAGTGACACCACTTCCAGAATATAGTGTCTCTATCGCTTCAATGAAACCATATCCTTGGAACCAAACCGCCCATAAACTTCCTAGCAACGCTCCAAATATAATTACCGGTATGGATGGGAGTTTAAATGCCAGCATGACGACAACTACCACTGCCGGAATCAACATCAGCCAAGATATATTAAATGTGCCCTGTAGGCTTGCCATTGTATTTTCGGCAATTGACAGATCACCGCTGCCATCTTGCATGATTAAACCTACAACCCAATAAGCAATTGCCGAAATAATGAATGCTGGTATGGACACATATAACATCGACCTGATATGTCTGAATAAATCGACTCTTGATAAGGAGGCTGTCATCACAGTTGTATCAGATAATGGCGACATTTTATCCCCAACGTAACACCCTGAAATAACTGCACCAGCCACCAAATATGTTGGCAGACCAAAGCTTTCCCCAATACCCATCATCGCAATGCCAGCTGTCCCTGCCGAACCAAATGATGTTCCTGTGGAAATAGATGTAATCGCACAAATAATCATTGCTGCCATCAGAAAAATACTTGGGCTAATGATACTTAGACCATAATAAATCATCGTCGGTACAATACCACCTGCAATCCAAGAGCCGATAAGCGCCCCTACAGCGATTAAAACGAGTGTCGCTCCTAAGCCTTCATAAATTCCTTTTAATAAGCCTTTCTCCATTTCTATATACGTGTTACCCAAGTATAATCCAAACCCCATAATCACAAACCAGATTGTAAGTAATGCCAGCTGGATAGGCAACTCTAATATAACGATAAAACCAAACATAATTACTACAAATAAAACCAGAATGAGCAATAAAACTGGTATACTTGGCAGTTTCTTTTCTCTAGCCATGTATTTCTCCCCTTGTTTTATTTAATAACAAACCCTTGCGAATAAATATCAGTATGATCAATATAAAATTGTGAATTAGAAATTAAATAATAATGAAGCTGCATATCTTCTGCACGTATTTTTAATCCAGTAAAGAAAGTAATGATTTCCTGAGAAAATTGCTTTGCAAGTACAGCCATGACTTCGATAATTGGATATGCTAAAATATCTCCGTTTTTATTTGCAACTACTTGTTTTTCTCCCTGTTTAAGCACCAGATAATCACTGTCTCCATCTTTCTTAGAACGAATGTACTCTTTAATCGTTGTTATATTTTTTATTTCTAATTCTATATCCACTTCATCTACGCTTATTTTCTTGTCGTTGACCAGGTAGATATTCTGTTGTTTTGCTACTTCAGGTAATTTTTCTGTCGTCAGACAATCATGCCGGTATTCATAGATTTGGTCATTATATCTTACAGAATAGCTTTCCTTTTGATTTATTCTTCCTCGATCGACAAGTGATAAAATCAAGCTTTTTAGTAAAATATTTTCATTGTCAACGCTTTCATTTTCATGTAAATCTACCTCTAAAACATTGTCATTCCATTGAAAGATTAGTAAATGAACATATTTACTCCCTCTCGGTTCATTGCGCATTAATGCCCTATTTTCATAACCTTGTAATGCCGTTTCCAGCTCACTTTTCTCAATAATTCTTAATTGCTGTCCATTAATATGAATATCATAACTATTGATTACTTTTGAAATCATATATTCACTCCTTCCTTATATCTCTGGAATCAATAGATATCCTTGATTTAAGGGATCATCCGGATCGAAGTAAAGGTCATGCCTCCCCATTATCCATGCAGATCCTGTAATAGCAACTTTATTATAAGTTACACCGCCTTCCTGATTCGCATGAATGACCTGCGCTTTAAACCGGGAACCCGTAATACTTTCATGGAGAAAGCTTTCATTCAAATCCAGCTGGCCATCTTTATAAAGTGTCGATACTTTTGCACATGTCCCTGTACCGCACGGCGATCTATCAATACCTCCCGGTGGCACAATTACCGTGTTTTTGACAACATCACCTGGTTCATAGAATTCCATATGCGTCAGCTTATTAATAAATGGATACTCAGGATGCTTCACCTCATGCTGGCGATTAATTTGATCTCTGACCGCCATGGCCACGTCCACAATTTCTTCTGATCTTGATACATCAAGCGATAAACCTAAATCACCGGCTTTCATAATCCCATAAAAATTTCCGCCATATGCCACATCACATGGTACATTCTTGAAATCCTTGTAGTCGATATATAATTTCTTCAGATGAAAGGAATCTGTACTGATAAATGTTACTTCTTGTACTTTACCTTCTTCCACTTTGCAGCTGGCTTCCACCACACCTGCTGGCGTATCCAGGACTACCGAAGTATAGGGCTCTTTGACTTCGACATAACCAAGCTCTACCAGTGCTGTACATGTGCCAATGGTGTCATGTCCGCACATTGGCAGATACCCGCCGGTCTCTATAAAAATTACACTAAAATCGGCTTCTTCTTTTAAAGGCGGCAGTAATATCGTGCCACTCATTACATCATGTCCCCTGGGCGGAAAAACCAGATACTTTCGAATGTAATCATGATTTTCCTTCATATCCAGCATTTTTTCTTGAATCGTCTCTCCTTTTAATTTAGGTATACCAGATAAAACAGTTCTTGTCGGGTTTCCCCCAGTGTGCGTATCCACAGTAACAAGCAGTTTTGAATTTATCTTCATATTGCCTCCCCCTGAAATCTATCCATACTTAGCAGACTAATGTCATCCTCGAGTGTATCTGTCACCATCTGAGCCATCCAATAACCTGTTACCGCAGACAATCCAATTCCATCTCCCTCATGACCGGCGGCTACATAATAATCAGGCACGGCGGTCTCTGAAATAATCGGCAAGTGATCCGGCGTCCACGGCCGGAGACCTGCATAACTACGAATAATATTCATATCCTTCATTTTCGGGAAAAATTCTATCGCTCTTTTGGCAATCAGTTGAACAACTTGATGATTGACGGTTGTATCAAAACCAATAAATTCCCGGCTGCTTCCTATCAGGAAATTTTGACTCTCTGTCGGTTCATGCACCAATGCAATCCCATAATCATTCATGATTTTATCGGCTTTTCTCTCTTTGCCAAACTTCGTCATCAAGTATCCAAACTCTTGAATTTTCCTTGTGCCCATCAATTCTGCGCGTGATGAAACCAGGATATGACCCTTTCTTGGTTTAATTGGTAAAGGTACACCGAGATGTTTACTCACTTCCGGTGCAAAAACACCAGCTGCATTAATTACTTTACTGGCCTTAAACACACGATCATGAGAATGTACTTTAAATCCTTTTGTTCTATGTTCCTCCATAAATGTTACGGGCGTTTTTTCGAAAAGCTCAAAATCATTCTTTTTCGCTGCGTGAATGAACGAAAAGGTTAACATGTATGGGTTTACCGTTGAATCATTTGTACATTCAATGCCGCCAACCAAATGATCAGCAAAATATTTGGAATCATTTTTTAAATCTTCTTTGGTTAATTTTTTAAAAAATTGATATTCGCCATTTGCTCTGTTGTGCTGATCTACCCAGTCATATGCCTGTTCCAATTCTTCTTCATTTGCACAAAGGAAAATACTTCCCGGATGCCTGAATTCAAATTTCATTTCTAATTCTTTTGATAAGCTTTTGATTAATGCCTGACTCTTTATCGCCATATTGCTGTCAAATCCCGGCTCTTTATCAATCAATAAAACATTGCCATCACATTTTGAGCTTGTACCAGAAGCAACTGTATCCCCTTCTAACATCCCTACTTTTAAACCTTTTTTAGAAGTAAAATAAGCAATGCTTGCACCGATAATACCTCCACCAATTATCAATACATCATAAGATGGCGTTGTCAAAATTGCTCCCTCCTTCCTTTATAAAATACTAAGAAAAAAACATGCCAACTTCATATATCGTAAAATCAATAAAATTTGAAATAATGTGTAAAGAAAAATATAATTATTATTATAAACTTAACACTAAAGGGGATTATACATATGTTAGAACATTCTATTATTGAAGAGCTAATAAATTTTTATAACCACTCTTTTACGATTATTGATAAACACGAAAAAGTCATTTACTGGAGCGACAGAGCTGCAGTAATATTTAACATGGAGAAAAGCGAGGTAATTGGAAAGGATATTAAAGAAATTTTCGCAGAGGACAAATTGGCGATTTTACAAACATTACGAAACAATGAAGTCATTGAGAAAAAGCAGCACATGGCTACGAAAAGTATTTATGTGAATCTTAAATCTGTTCCGATTCTCATTGAAGGCAAAGTTGAAGGTGCCATTGTTTCAGAAATTGATGTGACAGAGCAAAAACGCCAGGAGGAAGAAATTGAACAACTCAAAAATCAGGTAAGCTTCCTTACCGATAATGTCAAACAATTGAAGAATGAAGAACATTTTAAAAATATTATTTTTAAAAGCTCGATCATGGAAAATTTAAAAAATCAGATAAAACGAGCCGCAAAGACAAATGCCAATATTTTAATCACTGGAGAAACTGGTGTGGGCAAGGAACTATTTGCACAATCTATTCATAACAGCAGTGAAACTTCCGGTGAATTTATTCCTATTAACTGTGGTGCGATTCCGAAGCATTTATTTGAGGCAGAATTATTTGGTTACGAAAAAGGAGCTTTTACAGGAGCGAATAAAGAAGGAAATAAAGGCAAGCTCGAACTTGCCAAAGATGGCACACTTTTTCTTGATGAAATCGGGGATATGCCGTTGGATATGCAAGTAAAATTCCTGCGGGTATTACAAGAAAGAAAATACTTCCGATTAGGCGGTAAAAAAGAAGTTTCCACCCATTTCCGGTTGGTTTCAGCTACAAACAAATCAATTTCTGAGTTACTGAATTCTGATGATTTCCGCTCCGATTTGCTGTATCGGATTAATGTCCTTAACATCCACATACCTCCTTTAAGGGAACGGCCGGATGACATTGAATCCTTATTCTATTATTATCTTTATCACTTATCGAAGAAATACCAGACAGAGCTCCGTTATGCAGATCATTCACTTTTAAACAACCTAAGGAGCTATCACTGGCCTGGAAATGTTAGAGAATTAATCAATGTTGTCGAACGATTAGTTATTTTTTCTAATGAAGATCAATTAAATAATAATACCTTTGACCAGTATTTGGTGGAAGTAGGGCAGTCAGATAAGACTCTGTCTGTACCAAATCTATCAGAAAATCTAAATCTGAAAGACTATATTCATAAGGTGGAAGCAGAATATATTAAATATATCGTCGATCAAAATGATCATAACATTGAAAAATCCAGTCATGATCTCGGTATCAGCAGACCTACATTATATTCAAAAATGCGTAAATTCCAATTTTAAATTGGCACACTTTTTTCTTGTTTATAAATAAATATCCTTTGAGGTGATTCGAATGAAAAAACAAGATGATTTTATAGTATGTCGATGTGAAAATATATATTATTCCGAAATGCTGGAAATATTAGAGAAAGGAGCAGCAAACTCGAGAGAATTAAAACTAAAATCCCGAGCTGGAATGGGCTTTTGCAACTCCAGAACATGCGGACATTTTTTAGACCAGCTGACGCAAGATAAAAATACAAAGACTCCTTCTTATATCAACCTGAAATCCCAGTCTCCTATTCGGACCGTTTCGTTTGAGGAAATTTCAGGGGGTGTGGAATCGTGACAGAAAGAATTACAGATCATAAAATTTTAGGAAACAAAGAGCAGACACTCATCCCTTTTCAATGGAACGGTCAAACGTATTATGGAGCTGAAGGGGAAAGTATCACAGCAGCGCTTCTCGCTAATAATATCAGAACGCTCAGATACCATGAAAAAGATGGCAAACCACGGGGGCTATACTGTAACATTGGACACTGCTCCGAATGCAGGGTCATTGTGGAAGGAAAACGTAATCAACGGGCGTGCCTTACTCCAATTCATAAAGATATGGTGATTGAACAGCAGAAAGAATTGCCTCACTTGGTCAAAGGAGGACATTCCCATGAATCACTTTGATACTATTATTATCGGTGCAGGTCCTGCTGGATTAACAGCTGCCCAAGTCCTGCAAGAAAAGCAAAATGTACTCCTTATCGATGAGTATTATCATTATGGCGGCAGATTGCTTGGGCAGCTATATGAGGAAACAAAAGGAGAATGGTGGAATGGAATGGAAGTTGCCCGGAAACTTTACAATGAAGTCTCTGAAAAGGTGAACTTTAAGCTTGGAACATCAGTGTATAATGTAGAATATAATAATCAAGGGTTCGATATCTACACAACGTCCGGCCTTTTCCGATCAGAACACCTGATTGTTGCGACCGGCGGAAAAGAAAAATCGACTCCGCTTCCAGGCTGGGATTTGCCAGGAGTAATGACGGTTGGTGCTGCTCAGGTGCTGACAAACTTCCAACGTGTGAAACCGGGAAATAAGGGAGTTATTATCGGTATTAATCCATTGTCCATGGTCATCGCGCTAGAGCTCGGTTACGCATATGTTGATGTTGCTAAAATTTGTCTTCCTCCAGTTAATCTAATCAACCAAGCAACACCAAAGGAAGCATTGGAAACGCTGATATCTTTAGGAAATTCTGCTCCATCTAAATTCTTTTCAACAGGTTCAAAAATAGCTGGAAAAGTGACTCCATTCCAGCAGCTGGCATTACAATTTTTTCCTAAAAAAGGAGTCCGTGCGCTTGGATTACCTATCTCCATCAAAGAAAGGGTAATAAGAATAAACGGGCAGCATGAAGTTGAATCCGTGACTATTCAAAAAACGAATGCACGGGGGGAACTTATAGAGGGAACAGAAAAAGAAATAGCATGTGATTTTGTATGCATCTCTGACGGTTTATCTCCAGTCAATGAAGTAACATCCCTATTGAATCTGAAACATATTTATATCGAATCACTAGGCGGGTATGTCCCACTGCATAACGAAACGATGGAAACAGAAATAGAGAATCTGTATGTTGCTGGTAATATCACTGGCATAGAGAATGCTAAAATTGCCATGCTGCAGGGAAAAATGGCTGCAAATCAGATTATAAAAGACACTATTTCATCTAAAAAAACATTGGAAGCCATAACATACGAAAGGCAACATGCAAAAGTAACCTTTCATAAAGATTTGCACCAAGGGAGAAAAAACTTACAGCGCATGTGGAAACAATATGTTTAAAAAACGCTCTTCTCAAAATTTGAGAAGAGCGTTTTTTCATTTTGTGGATGAGACGAGAAGCAGCCTTGTCGTCTCATCGGTTGCATTGTACCAATGGTGCGCCATACTTGAGTCTATATGGATGGACTCATTGCTATACAGTGTTTCTTGGACACCTTCAATTTCAACTTCTAATTGACCGGATAAGACATATACAAACTCCTGTCCACTATGTGTATAAGGAATTTGTTGATACTCCCCTGCCTCTAAGTCAATCCGTGCAGGGATAAAATCCGGATGTTCCATTTTTCCAACTAGGCTTTTATAGGAAAAGTTACCAGTATTTTTATACGATGTTTTCTCTTTTTTTACAAAGCTGGAATCTCCATTATCGAAGAAGAAATTCACATTAACATCTAATGCTTCACAGATTTTTTTAAGTGATGTAAATGTAAGTGTCCGCAGTCCCCTTTCTATCTGGGATAAAAAGCTCACAGACAGACCACTTCGATCACTCAATTGTTGTAAGGTCAGCTGCCTGCTCTTACGTACTTTTTTTAGTTCGCTGCCTAATAACTCATCCATCCACGTCACCTCTTAGTTATGATTGCTTCATATTAACAAAGATACTTTTCACTTCTACATAGTTGGAGATGCCGTAATCTCCACCCATCTCTCTGCCTATACCGGAATGTTTGTAACCGCCAAACGGCATTGTTTCCAATTCAAGACCAAAATCATTCACCCAGACAGTTCCTGATTCTAACTTAGAAGCAATATAGTGTCCTTTTTTAATATTTTCCGTCCATACACTTGCAGCTAAACCATACTCACTATCATTAGCCCGCTGAATCACTTCTTCCACTTCATCGAAGACAAACACCGACATAACAGGACCAAATATTTCTTCTCTTGCAATCGTCATATGGTCTTCTACGTCCGCAAAGATAGTCGGTTCTACAAAATATCCTTGATCCCCTGTACGCTTACCGCCAGTAATAAGCCGCGCACCTTCTTCCTTTCCTTTTTCAATATACCCTAAAACAGTATTCATTTGTTTTTCAGATACAAGCGGCCCCATATCCGTAGCATTGTCTAGCCCAGGGCCAACGACCGTTTCTTCAGCTTTTTTCTTGAGCTTATCCAGTACTTCATTATATAAACTTCGATGCACAAAAATACGGGTAGTTGCACTACAATTTTGACCATGATTATACATCGTACCATCAAAAATACCATCTAATGTTGTTTCTAAATCAGCATCTTCTAAGACAATAGCTGGAGATTTCCCTCCAAGTTCTAAGGTGACCGCCTTCACATCATCTGCTGCTTTTCTCATAATTTCCTTACCAGTTTCTGTGGAGCCTGTAAACGCAACTTTGTTCACTTGGGGATGTGTTACCAAAGCATTTCCAACCACACTTCCTGGCCCAGAAACAATATTGACTACACCATCTGGAAAACCAGCTTCTTTAAATAACTTCGCTGCATATAAAATGGATAACGGTGTATCTTCTGCAGGCTTTAAAACAACCGTACATCCTGCTGCAAGTGCTGATCCCAGCTTCCAGGCAGCCATAAGCAGTGGATAGTTCCATGGAATAATCTGCCCTACTACACCAATAGGCTCGTGAACCGTATACGTAGCATAATCCGGCGAAACATTTGTTGTCTTACCAAAGATTTTGGTTGCCCAGCCCGCATAATATCTAAAATGCTCAATCGTTCCCTCTACATCATCTTCCAAAGCTTGCTGATAAGGTTTTCCGTTATCAAGCGCCTCCAATTGAGCAAGCTCTTCTCTATGCTCTTCTAATAAGTCTCCAAATTTATAAATTATACGGGAACGCTCAGCAGCCTCTATCTTGGTCCATTGCCCTTCATCGAAAGCTTTACAAGCTGCTTGAACAGCCAAATCAATATCGGATTCATCTGCTTGGCTTACTTTTGCAATCACTTCTTCCGTTGCCGGGTTTAAAACGTCAAATGTTTGACCGCTCTGTGCTGTAACGTATTGACCATTAATATAGAACCCATTCACCTCTTCTAAAAACGCTTTCACTTTTGGCTTCAACGTATCTAACGTATCTAGTGACATACACAAACATCTCCCTTAATATAGATTTATTTAACCTCGAAATATAGCAATCTCCAGATTAAATATTCTGTTAATTAACAGGATAATCTATGAATATGTAAAAAGCAATCATTTTTTCACTGAGGGTGAAAAAATGATATAGTCAAAGAAGAAATTGTAAAAAGGAACGTTATATTGTTTTTAGCCATCTTTCTTTAATTAAATTAAGCTCTATATAGAAGCTATTTCTTTCATGGTTATTTTCTACGATTTTTGGATAGCAAAAGTACAAGAAAATCCCTCAATTTAGATTATTATAAAAGTTTTCAAAGCCTTTTTATTAAAATGATTTTCCAACACATAAAATAAATGATATAGTTGTGAGAGGGATTGTAAAATAACGTACGGTCCTTAAAATGTTTTTTTCAAACTTAGCAAATCAAATGAATAGAAATAGAAGCACAACTCTTATTATTACAACGAATTTAAATATAAATTTTATGACACTCAAAAGGAGAAACCAAGTGGAAAAAACAGTAGAATCCGGAATATCCAGTGCAATCGGCAAACTTTTTCGAGATAATTTTGGAAAGGGTCCTGAAGCCATTTTCGTCTCTATAGCGAAACCATATGTTACAATCTATCTAAGAAATTTCTTAGCTCCGATGGAAAAAGTTTTGCTGAAGCAGGAAAATGAATTAAAATTTCAGGAAACCCGCGATTTATTAATGAAAGAACTAACTCCGGAGATACAATCTATTATCTCCTCGCAATTAGGTGTTAAAGTAGACAAGATCTACTATGACTGGTCGGTAGAAAACAGAAGCGGCATTCTCTTTACGGAACTGGACTCCAATCAGGATGAAACAACGGAGGACTACCTTCATTATGCAGCCAAAGATCAAGTACATGAAGAGATACAACGTTTTACTCAAAAAGCACAAAAGTCTCCGCAGCAGCTGACGTCATATATGCTTAATTCCCGGACACTGATATCCAGACGTGAGGATATACTTGTTCTAATTGAACAAGAGCTTATTCAATCTGGCTTTGAAAACCAGCTTAGACTGTCGAAAAGAAAGTTGGAAAAGAGTCTCATTGATAAAAAATTCTTAGAATCTGTACTTCATCAAGAAATACAAGATTTATTTGTTGACTGGGATTTTATTAACGATACAGGATTTGTTATCTTCATATTAAAAGAAAAAAAATAACATGGTGGAAATGCCTGGACAATAGCGCTAAGGCATGAGCCGAAAAGGATCTTCTTTCCTTTTCGGCTTTTTTATTTTAAAA
Organism: Oceanobacillus locisalsi; assembly: GCF_042675985.1. Lineage (NCBI taxonomy): Bacteria > Bacillati > Bacillota > Bacilli > Caryophanales > Bacillaceae > Oceanobacillus > Oceanobacillus locisalsi. Next base: position 25,758 of record NZ_JBHTKK010000032.1, on the reverse strand, counting down.
AGCCGATAAATAAATAATGATGTGAACAGAAAACAGTTTTATTTGGTATGTTGATTGATTAGATATCCATCTCCAGAAGTTTTCAACTGTGCAGAATCTGAAGCAAGCATCTTTAAAAATAATCAGAAACTGGAGGAATCGACTATGAATACTCAATCATATGTGAACATCGATAAGGAATTGGATATCGTTCATGCTAGGCAGGTTGGCCGGGATATAGCAAGGGAAGTTGGCTTTGGAACGGTTGATCAGGCACGTATCACCACCGCAATATCCGAATTGGCCCGTAACATTTACCTATATGCAGAAACAGGGATGATTACTTTTGAAGTCACTAAGACGTTTGGTCATAAGGGAATAATTATGACTGCTACTGACTCAGGGCCCGGAATAAACGATATCAGATTAGTATTAGAGGATGGTTATACCACTTCAGGAGGGCTGGGAGCAGGCCTTCCCGGAGTGAAGCGTCTGATGGATGAATTTGATATTCAATCAGACAGCGGAGAAGGGACAACAGTTAAGATAGCTAAATGGATTTGATTTTAACTGTGTACCCTTAAGTTTTTTATACTGCATGTTATATGCAGTAAGGTTTGAGGAATTTTTAATCATCTTATATCCATTCACATCATAGCTATCTTCTGCTGTTGAATATAACCAGTTTTTAAGTTCCAAATCCATGCCTCCTAATTCAAATAATGTTATTTCTCATACAAAAGCATCCCTTTAGAATCAACGAATCTAAAGAGATGCCAGACGTGTTACATGTATTTACAAACCTTCACACTCTGCTATTTTCACCGTTTATTCCGACCACGGCGAGTGTAAAATACAGCTGCAAAAATTTTTATTCCGATATTCTGGTCTGAAATGCTGGACAATATCTTCCTTCATATTGCCGAAAGTTGTTTCCGGCTTATGCTTAAAACCTTCATAAAAAGCTGGAATAATTTCTTCTTTAAAATTATTACGCGGAAAAGCTTTGACAACTTCTTCACGCAAATCTGCCGGAAATTCTTCAAATCCATCTCCCATGACATCTAAACCAACACCATGGAAAAGGAGCGCTACTTCCGATTCTTTATGTTCTGCAACTCCAGGTGTTGTATGTAATGCAATTGCATCCCACACAAGCTGAATCGATTCATCCGGAATTTGATACTGCTGTAAAAAGCTTCTCGCCGCATTGGCACCGTCTACTTCAAAGCGTAAATCTGGACTGCTGTATGCTTTCGTTAAACCTAAATCATGGAATAATGCACTGACATACAGCAACTCTAAATCATAATTCAACTTTGCTTGTTTACCATTGACTGCTCCAAAGAAGAATACACGATTGCAGTGGTTCCACAGCAAATCATTTCCATAATCTCGCAGAATGTCTGCTGCGTCCTTTGCCAATTTCGTATCTGGAACTTTGATACCTGCAACTTCTTGAATCATCATTTAAACTCCCCTTTACCATTTATTTTCACCTTAACCTTATTGTAAAAGGGGTCTTTCCATAAAACAATACAATCATTTCTATGATAATAATAGAAAAAATCTATGATAAAGCATTTTGTAACAAAGCGATTTCTTTCTCCTCTATATGGAAACGCAGTCTTTCGATTTCCTGTATCAATAACTTTAAATACTTACGTGCAGAGTGATTCACGAAGCAATTCTTTTTCATTGCTAAATATACATTTCTTGTCAAAGCAGGCTTTTCAATATGCTGGAAAAACAAATCTTCTGTATCATAAAATTCATATAACGTACGTGATACAACACTATGGCCAACCCCATTGCGCACAAGATTCAAGATAGCTTCAATGCTGGAAGTTTCGACGATAGGAACCAACTGCCTTCCCATTTCTGAGCTCGTTTTATCAAGTATTTTTCTGCATTGATGTCTATCGGGAAATAAAATAATCGGATTATCAAAAATCGTTTCAAATGGAACCTTCTTTCTCCTATCATTCTGACTGCTGATTAAGTAAAATGCTTCTTCATACAGCTTTGTTACTTGTAATCTATCTAGCTGATCAAAATGAAAACCTATTCCAAAATCCGCTTGATTTTCCAAAACAGCTTGCTCTACCTCATCTGTTGTTTGAATAATCACCTTCATATTCGGATACAAGCGGTTAAAATGAATACATAAGGTAGATACCAGATCTGTTATTTCCCCTGGCAGTACAGCGATTTTCAATTCCCCTATCTCTGCTTTGGTAAATGCAGTAATTTGAGAGGTCATGCTTTGCAGTGAGCCTTGAACATTTAATGCTTCCTGCTGTACAATTTCTCCTACCTTTGTAAGTTCAATTTTCTTGCCGACACGGTTGAAAAGCGGGTAGCCAACTTCTTGTTCAAGTATTTTTATTTGATGACTTAATGTGGGTTGTGAGATTCCTAATTCTTCAGCGGCTTTTGTAAAATGTAGCTCTTTACTGACCATTAAAAAATATTCTAAGTGTCTTAATTCGATAATATTTCATTCCTTCCTCTTAAAGTAAAACTTTATTCAGCAGGGGATCCCCTCATAAATATTAAAAAAACAAAAGCTAATTTTGTGACATTGCGGGTCTGGGACTGTGCACACTCGCCAATCGAAACTCATTTTAATATACTCCTATCATATATTAAATGCTTCAAGTTATCCAAACTCCGTCAATAAAAATACAACAACCCAGTAAAGTTTATTTTCCGGCGAATGTATTTACCTCATCGTAAATGAATGGTAAGATATTCTAAATTTAACTTTGAAGGGGGAAGAAAAAATGGAAACAAATAACCACATTGTCTGTGAAAGAAGAACTTATTCTAAAGAATTCCATTCACACGAGCATGCATTTGGACAATTTCTTTTCCCGCTGCAAGGTTCTCTGGATATCCAAACACAACAGCAAGAGCTTCATCTCGAACCAGATTATGGTTTTTATCTTCCCCCAAATTTCCATCATCAATATCGTTCTATAGACAGAAACGAATTTCTAATATTAGATATACCGCTTCATTATCTGCCATACGATACAGAAAGCATGCACATTCCATTGGATAAGCAATGGAATGCTATCCGTTATTTATTATTGGAGGGAGCTGATCAGGAGAATGATTTGTCTTCTTTAACTGACTTAACCCGCTACGTGACCAAAAAACTCCAGACGTCCAACCCTCCTTCTATGGATTATATTCACAATCATTTCAAGGAGCCGATTCGGTTGGAAACACTGGCAAATATCGAGCATTACCACCCAGTCTATTATTCGGAATGGTTTAAGAAACGAACGGGCAAAAGTCCGCAAACATATATTTTAGAACTGCGTTTACAAGAGGCTGCGCGCTTATTACTTTCAACCGGATGGTCTATATCCCGGATTAGTGAGGAATTGGGTTTCGAAAATGGATCCTCCTTTACAAGGTGGTTCGCCCGGCATAAGGGAATGACACCTACAAAATATAGATACCTTTAAAATGGATAACAGAAATATTAAATCTGGTATAGCAAAAAGAGCAATCATTTTCTATGATGAATGTACAATTCTTTTTATTTCGGGGTGAACGACATGCAAGGAAAACTTTCTGCCTTTCTTATCCTGCTTGCTGCTGTCCTTTGGGGAACAACTGGTACAACGCAGGCTTTTGCACCAGAAAATGCACATCCCATTGCGATTGGAACGATCCGCTTAGCAGTAGGTGGTCTCTTTTTATTATCCCTCGTTCTCTTATTTGGCAAATTGGATTTGAAAAATTGGCCTCTGAAAGCTACCATTTTGGCTGCTTTAAGCATGGCCTTATATCAGCCATTATTTTTCTCTGCTGTCACCGTAACTGGTGTAGCTATTGGAACAGTCGTCGCCATTGGCAGCGCGCCCATTTTATCAGGACTCTTGGAATGGCTGTTCTTCCAAGCCCGTCCGACTAAAATTTGGTGGGTCTCTACTTTTCTTTCCATTTCCGGCTGTCTCCTGTTGTTTATGAACAGAGAATCAGCCTACGTCGATCCAGTCGGTGTTGTGATGGCATTAGGGGCAGGACTTTCTTTTGCCAGTTATACCCTTGCAAGCAGAGATATGGTGCAAAAATTCTCTTCCTTAAACGTGGTTGCCATTATTTTTACACTCAGCGCCATTTTCTTAGCCCCTTTCCTATTTATCTTTGATATGTCATGGGTCGCGAATTTGCAAGGGATTGGTGTAAGTATTCAACTAGGCGTTGTAGCGACAGGAATAGCCTACTTTCTTTTTGCTAAAGGGCTGGCGAAAGTCACGTCCTCGACGGCAGTAACGCTTGCTTTAGCAGAGCCTTTAACAGCCGCATTATTAGGAGTGTTTCTGCTAGGGGAAAGCTTAAACATGACTGCGTGGCTTGGTATCGGGCTTTTAATTACAGGCATTGCGATATTAATCGGGTCGTCCAGAGCAGCTAATCGGAAGGAGCAAGCTGCGATGACAGCTTCTTCCCAAGCAAAATGATTTAAAATAGTTAAAGGGCAAAGGAAATACAATCCCTTGCCCTTTTCGTCATTTCGTACTTGCAGCTATAAATAAGGAGGCGTCCTGCTTCATAAAGATATTGCTTCCATGATGGAAAGTATGCATATTCACATTCCGAAAACCGGTATGATGCAATGCTCGCTGTATTTCTGCTTCCGTAAAACCATTATGGACTTTCGGATGTTGCACCTTTTCATTTTTATCAAAATCTACAATGATAAGCTGACCGCCTGCATTCAGCGGTTCATTTAACCTTTGCAGAAGCGGTTCAATGTCTGGAACATGCAGTAAAACTAGCGATAAGACGATAACATCTGCTTTTATATCCAAACTGGTATCTTCCGCTAAATTGAACGCCATCGCTTCGAAGTGTTGTAATTGCTGCTGCTCTATTTTGCTTTGAGCAACTTGAACCATTTCTGGAGAGGAATCAACCAGCCATCCCTTTTCAAAATGATCAGCCAGCTGAAAGGTCACCAAGCCAGTTCCACCGCCATAATCGAGCAGCGAATGATACTGTTTCCCTGCCACATTCTTTTTTATCTCATCGGCAATGATATTTGCCAGCTCTTGTCGTTCTTCTGTATCATATTTGTTTGCCATTTGATTAAATACATTCTCTTCCATCGCTTATATCCTCCTGCACATATACTATTTGTTTTGTCACTTAGCATTGCCTGGTTTATCAATATACCATAATTCCAAGTACAGACAAGAAATAAGCAAACGTTTCTAACTTTCAAAAGCAAGTACCCATACAGATATGTTTGACTGAGTCTTTCATTACATCATTCAAACAAACGATTGATTGATGTAAAGGAAAGCTTTATCACGGAGTACTACCTGTAAAAACTCCCGCTGAATGATGTTTCTTTTTATAAAATGTTTATACGCATGCTAATAAGTTGTTTTATCATTCATGTCTTTCCACATTTGAAAAGGCATATCGTATTGTTCCGGCCGAATTTGTTTCATTTTTATATCGCGTTCTTCCACCGGAAGTGCAATTTGGTCATAAATAAATTGATCATCAAACCCTGCTTCTGCAGCTTCTGTTTTAGAAGCAGCATAGTAAACTGCTTTTGGTCTGGCCCAAAAAATGGCACCAATACACATCGGGCATGGTTCACAGCTGGTGTACATGTCACAATCAGTTAATTGAAAACTATCTAATGTCCGACATGCTTCCCGTATCGCCTGTACCTCTGCATGAGCTGTAGGATCGTTCATCGTTGTGACCTGATTGCTCCCAGTACCGATAATGTTTCCATCTTTTACAACAATCGCTCCAAATGGACCACCGCCAGTAACTGCACTGTTTTGCGCAATTTCCACTGCCTGTTCCATCCGTTTCTCATCTTCCATTCTAATACCTCCATCTCATTCCAAATTAATCATGAAAATTAGCTCAATATGATAACATATGTACGTTTTGATGTTGGAATATCTATTACCGATAAGGCAAATATCAGCTTATAACATGTCATTGTCATAGGGCAGCTTTTGCTAATTATATCATTCCCTATCTCTTGATTAAAAAAACTGCTGTGTTATTATTGCTTCAGTATTGAAATAAAGGAGTTATAACCCATGAATGTTCCCATTCTTTACGAGGACAACCATTTACTTTTCGTGGAAAAACCTGTCAACATGCCTGTACAGGAGGACCAGTCAAAAGACCAAGATTTGCTGAATTACTTGAAAGAAGATATAAAAGTACGCTATCAGAAACCAGGCAATGTTTATTTGGCGCTGGTTCACCGCTTAGATCGCCCTGTCGGAGGCGTGATGGTGTTTTCGAAGACATCGAAGGCCGCATCCCGCCTCTCAGATGCCATTCGCAGACAAGCGGTCGAAAAGAAGTATTTGGCCGTCGTACGAGGTGTGCCTGATAAAAAGCAAGCCTTGCTAGAAGATTATTTAGTCAAAGACAAACAGGAAAACAAAGTCTACACAACACATTCAAATACTAAAAATGCCAAAAAGGCGAAACTAGAATATGAAGTGATTGGAAGTAACAATCATTTAAGTTTGCTCTCCATTAAACTGCATACTGGCAGACCCCATCAAATTCGTGTACAATTCGCTTCCCGCAATTTGCCGCTTTACGGAGATCAAAAGTATGGAGAAAAAGTAAACCAGCCCGGCGAACAGATTGCATTATGGTCCGAAATGCTAGCAGTGGAACACCCCATCAAGAAAGAGGAGATTAAAATAAAATCACAACCACCAAATATATTTCCATGGAACCTGTGGTGAAATTTGAGATCAGGAATGGATTTCGCCTGTATTGGAATTAATTTTTCCGTTTCTCGTTCCATAAAACCGGGCCTGACAGTGGGATAATAGAAAAAGTGCATCCTTTATGATGATTTTCACTTATAGATTCGTTCATTATACCTCATAATAAGCAGGAAATATCCTAAGGAGGTATATGTGATGGGTGAAATCAGCCAATTCAAAGGTGGAGAGAAGGCTCCCAATAACGGGGTCTATATTGAAGTTGGGGAAACAGGGAGCAACGTAGAAGATCCTCAGCAGATTTCAATGCAAGCTGGGGAAAAGTTTCCAGAAACAAAGAACAATGACCGTGTTTGGAAAAACAAACGCAGCCAATCCCACCCAAGCCCGCGAAATAGCAGAAGTACGAATTAATGCAAAGAAGCAAAGAAATTCTGAATCAGAATTTCTTTGCTTCTTTATATAAATCCCCTCTACATTCTTGCCTGACAGTGTACATACAAAATACTGCTAAAAGTGCGTGTTCAAAAAGTTCGATAAAAAGGACCAAAAGTTCAAGGCGACGTGTTTTTTACGAACGGAGTGTATGCTTCTAAATACGTGCGTATCGAAAAAAACACGTCAACGCTGAAATTCGCAGTGTCATTTTTGTTGGACTTTTTAAACATCCTTTAAAATAAAATAAAACTGCATGGAGCAGGTGTTTTACGACACACAGCTCTATCGATGGGGCGAGTAAGCGGCGCAGCAGCCCCAGACTCAGCCTCAAGGTATACTAAAGCAGACGTAGCGAACTTAATCTCGCTGTTTCCTTTCCCTCACTCTATGATAACTGAACTTTATGTGTATTTATTTCCATATAAACATCCTCTTTAAGATTTATGGCTACACATCCTCCCCTTCCGATTCCTTTCCAAATTTCTGAAATACCGCTTCTCCAACCAGACCCAGACCTATCCCTATCATCGCTCCTGCTGCAACATTTCCTGTAAATAAACCAATACCAATTCCCAAACACATTAAACCGCCAACAATCATGTTACCCCTCCCCTATTTCATCATGATGATGTATTTGTACCATGATTTGAACCAGACTCCGTTATCATTTAATACATATTTAATAAATGGTTTAGACTTCTTTAATCTCTTCCTCTTATGATATGAACTGCAAGCGAAAAAATTGTTATATAAAAATAGAAAGGAGTTCCTTGGATGTCTATTCAAAAAATAAATGATTACTTAGGTATATCCATATTTACGTTAATATTGCTTTCTCTGTTAGGTGTCCCTCGTGTCATTGCCCATGATTTATCTATTGTTGAAGAAGGCAGTCTGGCAAACAGGATATTGGTCTTTGCACCAATCGTGATATGGATTATGTTTATCGTTTTAAAAAAGGTGCAAAAGCCTTTTTTATCTTTATTACTCATCGGTTTTTTCTACGGGATATTCTTAGCAATTGTTCATCAGCTTTTTTGGAACATCGCTTTAGATACACCTATTCAATTAGGCGGCAACTTAAGTAATCTGCCACAAGTTGCGGTAAATATTATTGCGCGTATATTTGCATTCTTCAGCAGCATAACAACTGGTATCGTTCTAGGTGTAATAACAGGGGCAGCAAGCTCCCTCTTACGCTTTGTAAGGAAAAGTTTTACAGCAAAATCAGCAGAAATGAAAGATAAAAATCATCAAATATAATCATTCTTCGTCGTGGTAAAATGAAAGGAGCAGGGTTCCGAAAATCATGCATATAAAGGAGGAAGGATAAAAATGACAGAGTCAACAAACTGGAAGAATAATGCTCAGGGTCGTCCATTTATTGCTTCTTTCAGCGGCGGGAAAGATGGTTCTTTAGCGCTTTATCAATCAATGAAAGTTGGAAAAGCAATTGGGCTGATTGTCATGATGGAGGAAGAAGGAAAACGTTCCAGGTCTCATAACATGCCTCCAGAAATTATACATGCTCAAGCTGACTCCATCGGATTGCCCGTTTATACTGCTGCTGCCAGCTGGGAAGATTATGAAACAGCGTTTATAGATCTGTTAGTAAAGGCAAAAAACAAGGGGGCAGAAGTGTTGGTAACCGGCGACTTGGATATGCCTGCCCATGGCTGCTGGCACGAAGAAGTTACCAAAAAAGCTGGATTAAAGCTGGGAATGCCTCTATGGGAAATAGATCACGGACAAGTCGTCAAAGAATTCATTGATTTAGGGTTTGCAGCGACGGTTGTAACGGTTAATCTATCTCTTGGCATGCGGGAAGAAGATTTAGGACGAACATTAGACCATGAATACATACAGGAGCTTGAAAAACGTGGGATTGACCCTTGTGGAGAAAGTGGGGAATTCCATACTACTGTACTGGATGGTCCGATCTTTAAATACCCTATTTCTGTTCGTAAAGGGGAAATTCTAAAAGATGGAAATTATGCTTTTTTACCTTTGAAGTCAGGTTAGATAGTGATGTAAATTCCAAAATGGTAAATATCGGATCAAGCTTCCATACTGCCCCGTTATTTACCATTCTAATTCTGGTTCAGTTTCTATTACTTTTGGTGAAATGCTGGCGCTTTAAAAATGATAACCTTTTGCATACATCTTACCATCTCATACCATTCCTGCATCCTCCATAGGGATAACGTAAAATGTTGCTTTGCAATAAAACCTTTCATATCTACCCTTTAGGTAGCGTTTATGCTCCGTTTTCAAACATTCTTTAAATTTAAATCTGAATACAGCATCTAATCGATATATAACCCGGATTAACCACAAGTGCGTTTTTCTATGCCGTCATTACTACTATATCTATTTAAGTCTAAATTCAATTGTAAGCGCTGTCAATACTCTGTGTTGAACTATCATAAATATCACTGTTTTATTCATATGCAGTTCCATAAACAATTTGTATGACGCAACCTCTTACAAGTTTTTTCCATTGGCGGCATATCTCTCTCTAAACTAAAAGACACTGACCCTAAACAGAATCAATGTCTCTTAATCTTTAAGATTACTTCCTTAAAACCTTCTCCATCTTCTTCCCTTTCGCCAATTCATCAATCAGTTTATCCAAATAACGAATCTCTTGCATCAGCGGTTCTTCAATATCCTCTACACGCACACCGCAAATGACACCTTTGATCAGAGAGCGGGAATTGTTCATCTGTGGAGCTTCCGCAAAGAAGGACTGAAAGGTTACTTCATTTTCCATTTGTGCTTCCAGCTCTTCCTTACTGTATCCTGTCAGCCAAGTGATAATCTCATCGACTTCTTCTTTCGTACGCCCTTTCCTTTCTGCTTTATTTACATAATGCGGGTAAACACTTTCGAAAGTCATGGTATATATCCGATGTTCAGCCATCATATAATCTCCTTATTGTTATTGCGTTACTTCTTCTTCTGTTTCCAAATGAAACTTGTCCAGCAATTCCCGAACTTCATCTGTTGTTTCTGTACTCATCAATTGATGTCTTAATTCACTTGCGCCTCGAAATCCGCGAACATAAATTTTAAAGAATCGGCGTAAAGGTTTGAAAGCACGTGGCTCCTGCTCTGAATATTTATCATGTAAATCCAGCTGCAATCGTAACAGGTCCAGTAATTCCTGACTGCTGTGCTCCCGCGGCTCTTTTTCAAATGCAAATGGATTTGTAAAAATGCCGCGTCCGATCATCACACCATCTACACCAAACTCTTCAACCAGCTTTAAGCCTGTTTCCCGATCGGGGATATCTCCGTTGATAGTTAACAACGTATCCGGTGCAATCTCATCACGGAGTTTCTTAATTTCTCCAATTAGCTCCCAATGCGCATCCACTTTACTCATCTCTTTTCTTGTACGCAAATGAATGGAAAGATTTGCTATATCCTGTTGGAATACGTGTTTCAGCCATTCACGCCATTCATCTATATACGAATAACCAAGTCTCGTTTTCACACTGACAGGAATTCCGCCCGCTTTGGCGGCCTGAATAATTTCCGCTGCTACTTCCGGGCGTTGGATAAGTCCGCACCCCTTTCCTTTCGTAGCCACATTGGGTACAGGGCATCCCATATTAATGTCTACCCCTTTGAACCCCATTTCCGCCATACCGATACTCATTTCCCGAAAATTATCCGGCTTGTCTCCCCATATGTGTGCAACCATTGGCTGTTCATCCTCTGTAAAGGTCAAACGCCCGCGTACACTGTAAATTCCCTCAGGGTGACAATAGCTCTCCGTATTCGTAAACTCTGTAAAAAATACATCCGGGCGGCCTGCTTCCGCTACAACATGACGGAAAACAACATCTGTTACATCTTCCATCGGCGCCAATATAAAAAACGGTCGTGGTAAATCACGCCAAAAATTATTTGTCATTTTTCCATTTCAACCCTCTCATTTATGGATGGATAATTGCTTATATATTTATCCAATATGTTAAAGCAGTAATCGACGCTGCTTCTTTTTTATTTTGTCCATGATAATATTATCATAAGAGGGCTGCAAAATACAAAAAGACCCTTCTATCACCAGTAAAGCATTTGTAAATTCTTTCACCTTCTATATATCGCTATCTTCCACATTCTGGAAAGTATCGATTTCTTTAGAAAGTGCGTTTTTCATTTTCTGACCGCATTTTTCATCACAAACTGTAAACATACCATCTTGTCCATGTTTTTTCGCTTCCGAATCAACAGTTGTCACAATCATTGGTATACTTGTCCGTCGAGAAGATAAATAAACCTGGGTAATCTCTCCTTCCTTATCCTTGAAATCCACTCCTTCTGCAAACTTCACATTTATCGTGGTTAATGGCTGGTTTTCTCCTATTTTCTTCATACACCATGCACATCTAAACAAGGTGAATTCCTCCTTTTTATGAATACAAATTTTATCCTGCATCTTCTAACTTCATTTTGAATCACTTTAAAAAGATTTTCAAAAAAACACCCCAACTGATAAATAGTAAACTACAGAGAATCCCTTTAACTTAAAGCATTTAACTCCGCTTTAAAAGCTCTTTTCCGGGAATGCGCTTTTCTAAAGTGCTCTACCCACTCCGCTTTGCCGTTTGCTTCTCCACTGGATTCCATCGCTTCACCAAATGCCGCAATTAACTCGGCTGGTTTATAATAGCTCTTACGATATCCTCCACCAACAACAGATTCCGTGCGTTTATCTATTTCCTTTTGCAGCCATGCAGCGTACGTTTCATATTGCTCATCTGTTATGTCTATTTTTTCTTTCCAATATAAAAAGCGTTCTGTAAAGCTCTTTTCTTCATCCTTATCTCCCAGTCTTATAGCTATACCTTTAAGCAGTTTCTGTCCAGCTTTCGGCAACTGCTTATTTTTGTTCAGCATCAAAACAAAAAGAGGAACGATGACACCTTTAAAATGGGAGCTCCAGCCTAATTGTATTTTAGAATTTTGGCATTGTTTCATCACTTCATCAAATTCCTGATTAAAAAAATGAATTGCCTTCTTACGTTCTTCAGAGAGCGTATTCATGCGTAACTGTTCATTTTTTCGTTCACGGAAGGATGGTCCTCTATTTTCTGGCAGTATAGCTGCAAATCCAGCTGCTTGCCTCGTTATTTGTTCATATCCCGGCAATTCAAATAATCGTACATAGTGACTTATGGTAGATTCCGCGTAAAACGCAGCTTCATAGCATTCCTTTACGGTTTCGCCGTTCCCCAATTGAATTGCTGCTTTTGCTGTAAGATCCGCAATCTGCCCACGGAGTACCAATTTCTGAGGCAATAAACGAATTGCTTGCAGCCCCACTTTTTCACAGTCCAAAAATGCTGCTTCACGGAGGTAGTATTCGCATGCATTTTTGTACAAAATAGGATGTCTTTTAGAAACAGATTGGGCTACTTCCACTAAATGATGGACTCCCCCTTGATACATACAAGCTTCTGTCAACAGTCTTCCTGCCAAATCACCGTCTTTCTTTTTTAAATAAGAAATCCACTCTTCCATAAATGCAGAAATGCCATGTAATTCTTCCGGTCCGACTATGAATACTTCTTCCACTTTTATACTTTCCGTCATCCTCCACGATATAAAATATCGATACAGTGTATTTACTCTATCTTTTCCGTCAAATACTTGGTAAGCTGCGTACATTAAATGAAGCATACTGTCTTTTAGATCGATATCTGCCAAATCTTCTGCAATCAGTTCTTCCAGTTCCAGTTCAAATTCTTCTCCCACCTCTACATCAACTGCGGTAAATTCCATACTGCATAACCGTTCAAATAACTCATGGGATTGTTTGTATTCTTTCAAATACAATAAATCCTCTGCAGTTTGAAATGCTTCCGAGAGCGTTTTTCCTACTTCAAAGACATCTGTGTATTCATTTATCCATTCTCCATAACGGCTTTCTCCATAAGCTTCATAACCAGTACATTCTATATAGATATTTTGATTTTCTATTTCTTCACACCATGCTTCTATCTCATTTATTACCGCTTGTGCTGGATAATTTATTTCTGTACGTATATTCATTAAACTATCTAAAAATTTCTGACGCTGGGTTTCATGTGTTTTTCTCGCTGTTTCTCGAATCCAGTCATCCTTTTCTTCCTCAGACACGGTGGCCAGGCTGTCATCCACCTGCTTCATAAAGTCTCTGTAGTTCATTGTGATTTCATCTCCCTTCAAAAATTATTCCTTTGCAGTACTGATCATGTACTACATAAGGGTTTTAAGTACGACTCCCCTATATAAATATTTGCTCTAAATCTAATTCTAAATTAGACAGTATATTAACAGAAATCGTATCGCTTTTTGTAAAGACTCCTTTAAATGTATATTGCTTGTCAGTTAGCAGATGGATTTCTACAGATTCATTCACCGGATCAACAATCCAGTATTCTTTCACTCCTGCTTCTTCATAAAGGCGATATTTTATCCAACGATCTAGTTTAACAGATGCAGGTGAAAGGATTTCGACAATCATATCTGGAGATCCATTACATCCTTTGTCATCCAATTTTTCGGAGTCGTATATAATAGATAAGTCAGGTTGAACCACATTATTTATCTCATTATCCTTCTTAATTTTGTCCAAACAACCGTGCATCAAAGGAAGCAAAAACTACTTCACACTTCTTTCCCTTCAACGCGTGTTTTACAATTATCATAGCATAGTCATCAAAACAATTAACTCATTTAACATAGATAAGCTTCTCACAAGTAAATATATCGATTTCGATAGTATTTTTCTATACTTATTTTATCATTTCTTGATACGTCATCATCAAAAAAGACTGAAACATATCTTTTCTGAATAACCCATATTCAGCAAAAATGTTTCAGCCCCCATATCTATTTATTTTTATGCAAATATTTATTTAATTCCTCTTCCTGTCTTTTGAAGTATAGATACCAGCAAGACCAATTGATGACATACAGCAGAATGAAAGCCAGACTGCTCCATAATATCACCCAGCCGTCGAGAAGAATCCATCCAGCCATACCAGCGATAACAAGCCAGGCACTATACGTAAGAACAAAATGAATAACCGACTTTTTAATAAGATGATTGCCGCTTTCTCCAAAGATAAGAGACGTCACGCCAGTATAGACGCCTAATAACATGCTGGCGCCCAAATGCATCCAAATTTCTGATACACTAGCTTCCCAGGCATTGAATTTCATCACAGTGAGGACAATAAACGTAATTATCGCACCAATAGCGATGCCCAGCGTCGAACGCTTTAATATATCAAGTATCATATCACTGCCCTCCCTGCATCAGTTTGTCTTTAATGGCACTGACATATTTTCGCGTAATATATTCCTTGTTGCCAGATTGAAAATAAACACATAAATTTCCATTAAAAGAAGCTTCAAATTTTTCAATACGATGAATATTCCCGATGACTGACTTGGAAAAGCGCATAAAACCATGAGGAACCAAGAACTCCTCCACTTCATAGAGCTTCATTCGCACTTCAAAATGCCAATCCTTAGAAACAGCATAGATTTTTCGTTTTTCCGCATGAATGTAATCTATTTCTTTTGGATCCAACAGGACCGTCTGCTCTTCATCAATACCAAATAAACGCTGCTGTTTTTCCTTTCTAATTACGTTCACAATATCCTCCAGTTCCTGTGTCCATTCCTTAGCCTGGATAGTGATTTGCGTTCCCTCGTATTTATCATCGATATCGATGTTTATTTTCATTCCGATCCCTCCAAATACGCTTCCTATCTTCTGCTAGTTTACAGCTCGTTTTAGAAAATACGGGTATCGGATCATGGCAATAATAAATGCTGCTAAACCAATTGCAAATAATACGCCTAACGTTTGGAATAACTCCGAAACTTGCGTGGTTCCTGCCATCGCATCCTGGAAAGACTGATGCGCCCAGTATTGTGGCAGGAAACGGGCGATGGTCTGCATAAAGTCCGGCATCATTTCTAGCGGCATCCATAATCCACTCAGCATTGCTCCGCCGAGAGCAATAATTTGTGTAATCGCTATTCCCATATTTTCCGTATTTACTATTAGTGACATGGCAAGCCCAAGTGCTGTCACTGTAAATGTGATAAACAAGGACAAAATCAACAAGATAATTGGTTCCCCTAATGAAATATCGTAAACGACCTTTCCAAATAAAAATAACACAATAATCTGAAATAATACAATAAACATGAAAGGGAGCCACTTGCCTAGTAAATAAGAATAGCTTTTGAGAGGAGTACTTGCCAGCCTTGCTGTCATCCCTTTATCCCTGTCTTTAATAAACACCTCCACCATCGAAATCATAATAAAAAAGACAAACATCACAACATACCCTGGAACAATGGATTGAATAACCTCCTGCCTCGTTGCATCATCGACACCTGATGTAAATATAGCAATAAATAATACCGTAAATAGAATCGGTAAAAGAAATATCCAAAACACAAGTCCTTTATCCTGTACATGCTTTTTTAATTCAACAATCATCACAGCATTCATCATAAAACACCTCCAGTTTTATTTTTAATCTCTCAAGTTGCTTCCAGTCAACCTGAAAAATACGTCCTCTAACCGTGGCCGTACAAGCTCTAGCCGCTCTATATCAATGTCATTCTCTCTACAATAGGAAATCACATTTTCCATTGCTGAAAGAACTTCTTCTGTATAGATAAAAAATGCATTTTTCTCCTGTGAAACTTCACCATAGGCTTCCAGCTGCTCGGTAGAAATACGATCTGCTTTGATATAAATGGAAGGGGTCGCATATTGTTGAAGCAATTCACTAACCACACCGTTTTCTACCATTTTCCCTCTATCGAGAAAAGCAACATTATCACAGAGTCTTTCCACTTCCTCCATGTAATGGCTGGCATAAATAACAGTTTTTCCAGCTGTTTTTAGTTCTTCAATCATTTGAAAAATATATTGGCGTGATTGCGGATCAATACCGACTGTCGGCTCATCCATGATAATCAATTCTGGATTATGCATCAGCGCAGATCCAATATTGAGTCTGCGTTTCATTCCTCCTGAAAACGTGGATACTTTATCCTTGCTTCTTTCACTAAGCCCAATGAGTGTCAATACTTCCTTTGTCCGTTCAGCTAATTTACTCTCGTTTAATCCATATATTCTTCCAAATAGATATAAGTTGCCAGATGCTGTGATATTTTCCTCTAAAACAATATCCTGTGGAACATAGCCTAATTTCTGTTTTGTTTTGTCGGAGATTTGTTGTTCATTAAATTCAATTTTCCCTTCGTAATCGCGGATAATAGAAGTAATCATTTTAATTAAAGTCGATTTTCCTGCCCCATTCGGGCCGACCAATCCATAGCAGATTCTCCCAGGAATGGTCATGGAAATATCTTTTAACGCTTCCGTCTTCTCATAATGTTTTGTTACATTATTGATTATCAGCATACTCACCATCTCCTTTCACTTATATTATGGCAAAGCAATCCAGGACTGCGGGAAGGAATAGAATAAGATGCAAAGTTCTATGTATGAGAAGCTGAAATTTATGCATAAAAAATTGCTCCTAAATTGCGATACTGCTTGTCAATATTGATTCCAGACATACAGACATCGTTAAAATTCTTCATTATAAAATCATAATGACAATGTTTGCTTATCCTATTTTCATTTGATTCATCATTTTTTGAATGGGCGATAAGATAACCTGCGCCAAACCCATTCTAAAGGCCCTGTTCCTAAAAATTTCATAAATAATTCGGATATAAACATCATCAGAATAGTAATTCCAGCAAATGCGATAAATGTTCCAAAAGCCCCTGTAATTGGAGCCAATTGAAACCCCCAACTATAAAATAAAATGGAGGCGACAATATTTTGAAGAACGTAACAGCTAAGAGCCGTTTGACCAATTGCTTCAAATCGTTTCACGAACCAACGTAAGACTCCTGCTTCCATAAGCCAAGCAATTAAACCAATATAGCCAACTGATAGTACCGGTGCAAACAAATAACGAACTGGGATTTCAAAGTAACCTCCAGGTACAAGCGCAAGTAAATTAAGTGGCAACCCTACACCGACACCCCAATATAATAATTTTCGTCTAATACGTTGTCCGTTCCCATCTGATGCAAACGCGCCTGCTCTCATAAGGCGAATACCAAATAAATAGAGGAACATATTCATAAATAAAATAGCAATTGCTTCCATTCGCAAGGAACCAAAACCTATTAGTCTGTATTGAATTTGTTCCAAATACGTACCCTTCATATAAATATCCGCTGTCCCTGCCGCCAAATGATCCATCATCGTTAAAAATTCAGGGTCTTGCAACACAAAGATCATGGATAAGGTAACGAATAAAACACCACTCACATGAATAGCAACAGTTACACGCATCCATCGTGTCACAACCTTCTCCCTGTATCTGATAATGAATGCTACAATTACCCCAGTAATGGCGTAACTCATCAATATATCGTAATCAAATACAAAAAGGTAGTGCAATAGACCATCCATAAATAAAATGACCATTGTCCATATATACACTGGAAGCCAAGGTAATTGGCTCCGCAATGTCTTCCGGTATTTTAATTCTAATCCGATCCCAAACAGGATAGTTAATAAACCAAGAAATTTTCCATTAATAAAGACGGATTGAAGATTTTCAAATATGGAATTGCCACTATCTCCCCCTATAAACATGGATAAAGAATCACCAGGGTGAGTAAACAACCAAATATTTGTTCCAAGCGTCCCAATAATAGCAAATCCACGTAAAACATCTAATAAACGAATTCTAGACTGCTTTTCCAACGCTATCTCTTCTCCTTATTGTTCTATTATTTAAATTCATACTGTAATCTTTTTATTTATCTTGATTCATAGCTTTTAACGTAGTAGCTGTAACAAAAAAGGTTAAACAAATGATTGCTGTAGAAACAACGATTGCTACTGATAAAGACATGATACATTTCCTCCTCTAATAAAAATATCTTTTAAAATCAATGGCTTTTCACCTTGTTTGATTGATCTCCTTTCACTTATATTATGGCAAAGCAATGGAGGCTTTTGAGAAGAGAAGGAATAACATGCAAAGCTATTCGTATGAAAAGCTAAATTTTTTACATGAAATATATACAGGTTGATGGACGGATCATGTTGGTGTAATTGTTAAACTAAAGTGGACAGTTATTGCTAAATAAAACGGAACACTTTGGATACGGGTGAAAGGGGCTGTTAGACAATGAATTTATTGTCTAACAGCCCCTTTTCTTCAAAAAGAATATAAGCTTGTGTTGTACTTTTTTCATGATTGAAATTAAACATTCCAGAACTTAAAAACAGCTATTCAGTCCCCCTTCCCTATATATCTAAACTTCCATATAATAATAACCATTAAACCAAACAATCCAATTGCAGTTATTCCATAAATTGTTTGAAGTGCAACCGTAAACGACGATTGGATTGCTTGAAGCATTTCCGGTAAACTTTCTGATACAGCGATAGCAGAACCAACATTTTCCATAACTGAATCAGCTATTTCTGAAGGCACTCCAGCAGGGACGGAATCCATCAAAGCCAAGCGGTAAACCAACATTCCAAGACTTCCAATAAATGCAATGCTCATTACCGAGCCAAATCCGCCGCTGACATCCGACATCGCAGAAGCAGAACCGGCACGTTCTTGCGGAACACTGGAGATAAGCTGTTCACCAGTAATTGTCATCACAGGTCCTACTCCAAATGCAAGCAGGGAAGCACCAATAATTAAAATAAGTGATCCTGCATCATGCACCGTTAATATAATAAGCAGTGCACCAACTAATGCAATTAAAAGTCCCATGACCATGGCGTATGCCGGGCGAATCCATCTTGTAAGTACGGGTGATATCAAGGTCCCCGCCATTGACAGAAGTGCAGGGATGATCAATAAAAGCCCCGCCTCTGTTGGAGTAAGCCCAACAACTGCTTGCAAATGCTGGGCAAAAAACATATCTGCCCCAGTTGTTACAAGGATGATAACCATCAAAGCAATCAAGGAAAAATTAAATATGCGGATTCGAAACATGCTCAAATCCAATAATGGGTCTTCCGCTTTTAACTGTCGACGAATAAATAGAATGCCAGCTCCAATCCCAATCACTATTGATCCAGCATAAAGCATATTAAAACCGGCGTTAGCTATTTCCTGTAAGCCAAAAATAAATGTTACTAATGCAAATGAGGATAACAAAACACTGATAAAATCGATACGTTTTGAATCCTTGTTACGATATTCAGGAAGAAGGGGTGATACGGCTAATAAGACAATTGCAATCGGGACATTAATGAGAAATACAGAGCCCCATCCAAAATAATCAAGAAGCAGCCCGCCCATTGGAGGACCTAATGCCATACCGGCTGAGAATGCACTAAGATTAATAGCGATGGCAACTGAAAATTGCTTTGGGTCAAAAAACATATTCCGCAGTAAAGACATCGTGGACGGCATCACAGTTGCAGTCGCAACACCAAGCATTGCTCTCGCAGCAATTAACATCCAGGGCTCTGTTGAAAATGCGGCAAGAAAGGAAGCTGCTCCATAGACAGATACACCAATCATAAGCAGCCGTCTTCTTCCTACATTGTCACCCAGACGTCCCATCGTTAACGCAAATCCCACTGCCAGCAATTCGCCAACATGGATAATCCAAAGCATTTGTGTCCCGCCAGGTTCCAAATCAGCAGCAATGGATGGCGTGGCGAGAAAAAGAACGGTCATATCAGTTGAAAGCATAAAAACTGCCAATGTTAAAGCTCCCAGCCCTATCCATTCCCGCCATGTTGCTCTTGACGTTTCTTCCATATTCCCGTTATTGCCTCCTTCACTATCGTTTGTGTTACTCATAGCTGCATACTCCTCTATTCATATGACTTAACTATTTCCAAACTCAGAGTTATTGTTCACTTTTACGAATCTTTCTTTACGCTCGCTAGTTTTTCTGTCTTATCGTGTAAAAATATCTGTCCCCAGTTCCTCAAGAACATCTATTGCCTCTTCGACCGGCAATTTAGGAAGTTCAAATTCCTGATTGATAACCTTGCGAATAGCCTGACGATCTGCCAAAACATGCTTTTCAACTTCTCCGTCCCTATATTGAATACTTAACACATTATCAACTAAAGACAGAGACCGCTGTTGATCCAGTTGCCAGATTTGGCAGCGTAAATGTGACGTAAATAATCCATTGGGTTGAAAATATTCTTTAATTGCTGACTGAAAATCATCAAATTGGTAGATTTTCTTTGTATCAAAATCCCAAACCATATTTTCAGATACTTCTCCATTTGCAGATCGATAATACGTATGTGTTCCTCGTTCATCTCCCGGACGAAGCCTTATTTCCACTCTTCCAAATCTGGAGACATTCGTCGGATTTGTCTGCAAATGAACTGGTTCAAAAAAAGGAGCACCATTCCCGGCATCGACATACACCTCTTCCGCTTCACCTGGAATCTGAACGAGCAAAGCCACATGTCCCCCGCCTAAAAAAGCATAACGGCTTTGGAAACCAAGTTCTTTTAATAGCTGATGAAGGCTGCTGTTAATGACGTAACACGTTCCACCCATATGATACTGAAATAATTGTTTAACAAATCGCTCCTCATCTTGAACAAGCTTTCCTTTTTGGTGATACTCCTCAAATTGCAGTAATGTGCTAATATTTTCAAAAGGTATCTGGTTTAAGTGAGCGCTGGATATTTCCGTTAAATATTCCAGCGAAGGCTCTTTCACAGAGACTTGAATATAGTGCAAATAGTCTCTCGCCCATTCGGGTAATTGTTTTTGATTCCTCATTCTTGTCACGCTCCTTTATTTCTTATTTTTAATCTACTCTAACTATACTGATTCTAGAAATCTAACACACCATACAGTTGTCTAAAAATTCCATACAAAAAAAGCCTTATCATCAATAAGACCTTTTCTAAGACAATCGTCGTATATTTATTTTTCGAACCACTTATGTTTTAAAGCATGTATCGCTGCTTGTGTTCGATCTTGAGCCTCCATTTTTCCAAGAATACTGGTAATATGTGTTTTCACTGTTTTCTCTGTAATATAAAGTGCCGCAGCAATCTCCTTATTACTTTCTCCATACGTGATATGTTCCAAAACCACACGCTCTCTTGGAGTCAACTCATAGTAACTGGATTGATTCTCATCTTCTTTGGAGACATGCACCATTAAATAACTGGATATTTGCGGATGAAGCGAGGTTCCTCCATCCATGACGGCGATGAGCGTTTCTTCCAGAATATTTGGATCCACATCTTTAAGTTGATAACCGCTGGCACCCGCTCGAATTGCCGGTATGACATGGTCTTTATCAGAAGAACTGGTCAATATAACGACCTTCACATTGGGATAATCTGCTTTGATTTGCCTGGTCGCCTCGATTCCATCCATATTTGGCATAATCACATCCATCAACACAATATTCGGCTGAAGTTTTTCCACCTGCTGTAACGCTTCTTTTCCATCTTGAGCTTCTCCAACAATATCAATATCAGGCCGTGTTTGCAGAAAAAAGCGCAGACCTTTTAAAACGACAAGATGGTCATCGACAAGTAATACTTTCAAAAGCAATCACCTTCCTTTTCTATCGTTTGGAACACGGATAATAATCGTCGTCCCTCTTCCTTTTTCACTGTTGATATGGAAAGAACCGTCAAGTTCTTCGGCTCTTTCTTTCATACTTGTAATACCAAGCGATTGTTGTTTCTCAACAGCGCCTCCGCTGCCTTGATCAATCACTTTCATCATAAAACCATCCGAATCAGATTCCATGACAATTGCAGCTTTCGATGTCCCTGCATGTTTTTGAATATTATTCAATGCTTCCTGTCCAATTCGCCATAACGCTTCTTTACACGATTGGCTAAGCTCTAAATTATCTGGAGCCTTCATGGATAAATCGATTCCAATTTTTTGTGCATATTCGTTCAATGAAGTAATCAGTCCTTGTTCCAGATGATCGGGACGAAGCTGCCAGATCAAACTCCGCATATCTACCAGTGCTTCTTTTGAAAGCTGCTGAACCTCCAAAATACCCTCCATAATTGAACTTTCTTTCTTATTGATTAGTCCTTGCAGCCCTCCTGATATTAACGAGAGAGCAAACAATTTTTGATTAACGGAGTCGTGTAAATCCCGGGCAAGCCGATTTCTTTCCTTACTGACAAGCAACGCTTCCCATTCTTCATACAAACGAATGCGTTCCATCCCCATTGAAAAATGATTCGCAAGCCCTTCCAGCATTCCAATCTCCAAATAATCACATGCTGTCGTACTTCGGCTGAGCAATAACACACCGAATGTCTCCTCAGGTCTGTCACGCATAAACAACGGGAGGGCGATGGAATAAAGAGAATGATGATCTTTCAAAGAGGAAAAATGCAATGGATTCTTATTGTCTTGTAACGTCCGTTGCTGAACATAAGCTCTTCGAATCAGATCTGGCTGAGAAAGGTTCATTTTTTGCTCTGTATCAAAAACCTCTTTAGGTCCGTGATCATCTAAACAAATTTGGACCGTTAGTATCTCCTGCTCCATTGTAATAATGGCTGCATGTGTCCAATGAGGTAAATAATGGTGCAGCTCCTGCATGATTCTCTGAAGCAATTCATTCCGGTTCCGAACATTGCCGACTTCTTGTTTAATCCTTTCAGCATTGGCATAAGCCTCGATCAGATAACGCGCTGTAGCATTCACCTCTTTTTTGGTTTGCTGTTGATGTAAACGTGTCCGCTCTACTGCTGCACCTATTTGATAAGCAATAGTTTCCAAAAGAATAAGGTCATCCTCATGAAAGCGATGACGTCCAGGGGAAGCTAAGTTAAGTAAGCCAATTTTCTTCCCGCGAATGGTAAGAGGAATACTCGCATGGTGAGTAAGTCCCCGTGTTTCCCCCATCTTGTCCGTGACGGCCTGTTTTAGACGAATACATTTCACATGGTTAACAGCCTGTTGCATATGCCCTTCCCAATAAAGCTGCAAACACGTACAATCAGTACAGCCTTCCTGACAATGCATCAGTTCTTCTCTATTATCAGCCATTGCAGGCGGTAGTTGATAATCAGCAGCCAGCTGATAAAAGGTATTATCCTCTGTTAAAAAAAGCCATCCGGTTTCCAGTTCCATTAATTCAAGCAGCCGCTCTAATGATAATTGCAATATTTCATGGAGATCCGTACTTTTATTTAATGTCTCCGAAATTTCACGCTGGATTTGCAATGCTTTGTAATACTTTGATGGGCGACTCGACATCCAACCATCCCCTCTTATCCGTGTATATAGTGACCCTTCTCTTTGAAAGTAACTTTTTTCTCCGTTAAATCTATAAACAAAACAGGGTAACCTTAAATAATGACCCACCATGGGTAAGCGGTTTCTTTTTGTGATTAACGTAGCAAACACATTAAGTCTTAGCAAGTTACTTATTTCAAAATTAATCATCTCACAATTTCTCCAAAATTGCCGTTAATTGCTCAATATACTTCTCTCATGTTGAAAGCAGCTTTAAGGTTATATACTTTTTTGTATAATCTACTCTTTAGAATGATAACAATGAATATGAAAGCACGTTATATGCATCATTTTTAGTCACAATTATTATATCCGCACTGTTTACACAATCTATTTTCATATGAATGCGTTTAAAATGTTCTCAATTGTTGGATAATCTCATGATGAGGTACCTGCTATTCTTATTGAAACACACTATCAGTTACTATGCTAGCTAACAGACAGGGTTAAGGTTAAATGATATTTTATATGGATAAACCATACACATCTTGATCCTTACAGTAGTCGGATGTCTCATTCGAAATTTTACTATTATCGTCCGTTGCCTTATTGTTATTTGGGTTTGGGTTTTCTATGTATTTCACATACGAAATTTAAGTGATGGAGTGAGACTGTTTTAAATACTTTGAACCAGCCATCTCTATTTGTTTAAGAAATCTGTTTCTACGAGCGTCTAATTAAACGTAAATGAAGAATCCCCTTATAAAAATAAAAAAAGACGTTAGCGAATTTCCACTCTATCTCCTCTCAAAAAAAGAGGACAAGGGTTTCTTTCACCAACGTCGAATATTATATATACAACCGAAAAACCATATAGTGAGGAATCATACTTTAAGTCCTCAACTATAAATAATGGGCCTGAGTGGACTCGAACCACCGACCTCACGCTTATCAGGCGTGCGCTCTAACCAGCTGAGCTACAGGCCCATTTACATAATAAAAGCGGGTGAAGGGAATCGAACCCTCATCATCAGCTTGGAAGGCTGAGGTTTTACCACTAAACTACACCCGCATATAAAAATTATGGTGGGGGGAGTAGGACTCGAACCTACGAACCCAATGGGAGCGGATTTACAGTCCGCCGCGTTTGGCCAACTTCGCTATCCCCCCGTTTTTTGAAAAGATGGTGGCTCGGGACGGAATCGAACCGCCGACACAAGGATTTTCAGTCCTCTGCTCTACCGACTGAGCTACCAAGCCCGTTATTATTATGTATGGAGGAGGTAGAGGGATTCGAACCCCCGCGCGGTTTGACCCGCCTCTCGGTTTTCAAGACCGACCCCTTCAGCCAGACTTGGGTATACCTCCACGTTATTTAAAATCTTGCAAACACATTAAAATCATTAGTAAATATGGCGGTCCGGACGGGACTCGAACCCGCGACCTCCTGCGTGACAGGCAGGCATTCTAACCAACTGAACTACCGGACCATTTTGGTTGCGGGGGCAGGATTTGAACCTGCGACCTCTGGGTTATGAGCCCAACGAGCTGCCAGACTGCTCCACCCCGCGATATAAATTTATGAACCTTATATGGTGGAGGATGCAGGGCTCGAACCTGCGACCCCCTGCTTGTAAGGCAGGTGCTCTCCCAGCTGAGCTAATCCTCCGAAGTACAGGATGTACGAGTGCACATGTTGTAACAATGCTTTCCGATGGGGCGAGTAATCGCAGTCCCACGACGTTGCGAACTTAACATGCCTTCTTTGAAACAAATTGGTGACCCGTACGGGATTCGAACCCGTGTTACCGCCGTGAAAGGGCGGTGTCTTAACCACTTGACCAACGGGCCAGTTAATTATTTTAACTGATAGACAAATAAATAATTTCACAGGCAGACTTTTAAAGTGAACTTTAAATCTACGATCAATCGGGAATAACCGATATTCTACCTTTAAGGTACTGTGAAATAATGTATTGCCTGGCGGCGTCCTACTCTCGCAGGGGGAAGCCCCCGACTACCATCGGCGCTGAAGAACTTAACTTCTGTGTTCGGCATGAGAACAGGTGTGACCTCTTCGCTGTCGCCACCAGACCTACAGGATGTAGGTCGTTCGATGTTGTCCACAAGGACGTGGACGGTCTTAATCGAACATCCTTAACTATTATCTTGTACAGGGTTTGTACCCTGAAAACTAAATAAGCGTAAGGCGACATGAAAAAACTTAGATAAGTCCTCAATCGATTAGTATCCGTCAGCTGCACGTGTCGCCACGCTTCCACCTCGGACCTATCAACCTCATCGTC
>NZ_JBHTKK010000031.1:0-43542 GCF_042675985.1 Oceanobacillus locisalsi | reverse complement strand
AAATCAACTATACCAAATGGAGAGGTGTTTTTCTTGTTTGAAATACTTTGTCAAGGAACCTATTACAGTAACTACGAGCACTAGAGTCTCTTGATTTTATTAAATTTTTCTAGGTGCGAAAGTTGAGATTATAAGAAGTATGTTTAAAAGTTTTTTAACATACTTGAAAGCGCTTAACAAAAGGTGAACATCGTTATATTTTAATCCTCAGGAAGGTTTATTATTTAAAAAACATTTTGTTTAAAGAACATAAAATTTATTTTTTAACTTTTAGGGAGGGATTATAATGGCTCAAGAAAAGAAAATACCAAGTGGATTTATTTATTTTTTCGGAGCTTTTGGTGGTATTCTATTTGGTTATGATATTGGTGTTATGACAGGAGCTTTACCATTTCTGCAAAGTGATTGGAACCTTCAAAATGACCCTGTGGCTATTGGCTGGATCACCTCTTCTTTAATGTTAGGGGCAATTTTCGGGGGCGCAACGGCTGGACAAATTTCTGACCGTTTGGGTCGACGTAAAATGATTTTGATAGCTGCTGTCGTTTTTGTTATAGGTTCTATTTTAGCAGGGGTATCTCCTCATAATGGGATTTTATTTATGGTAGTATCTAGAATTATATTAGGATTGGCTGTTGGGGCAGCTTCTGCATTAGTTCCAGCTTATATGTCAGAAATGGCTCCAGCGCGTTTACGTGGACGTTTGTCTGGAATTAATCAAACAATGATTGTTTCTGGAATGTTGCTTTCGTATATTGTAGCTTTTATATTGAAAGATTTACCAGAAACAGCGGCATGGAGATTGATGTTGAGTTTGGCTGCTGTGCCGGCATTAATATTGTTTTTTGGGGTATTAAAATTACCTGAATCACCACGCTTTTTAATTAAGAACAGTAAATTTGATGAAGCGCGCAGAGTGCTGAGTTATATTCGCTCTGGCAAAGATGAAATTGAGTCTGAAGTAATGCAAATTCAAGAAGCTTCTAAAAAGGAAGTAAATCAAAAAACATCATGGGGTACATTATTAAGTGGTAAATACCGCTATTTAGTAATTGCCGGTGTAGGCGTTGCTGCATTTCAGCAATTCCAAGGTGCGAATGCAATCTTTTATTACATTCCATTAATTGTAGAAAATGCAACAGGCAATGCAGCAAGTTCAGCTTTAATGTGGCCAATTATTCAAGGAGTTATATTAGTGCTAGGTTCACTGCTTTTCATATTGATTGCAGATAAATTTAATCGTCGTACCTTATTAACATTAGGCGGAACAGTAATGGGACTATCCTTTATTTTACCGGCGATAATTAACATTATAATTCCAAATGCAAATCCAATTATGATAGTAGTATTTTTAAGTATCTATGTAGCATTTTATTCATTCACGTGGGCTCCATTAACTTGGGTTATTGTGGGAGAAATGTTCCCGTTGCTTATTCGTGGACGAGCATCAGGACTAGCTTCCTCCTTTAATTGGGTCGGCTCTTTCTTAGTTGGTTTGCTATTTCCTATTATGACCGCATCAATGGCGCAGGAAGCTGTATTTGCAATTTTCGGTACAATTTGTTTATTAGGTGTACTATTTATCAGAACACGGGTCGTAGAAACTCGTGGTCGAAGTTTAGAAGAAATTGAAAAAATAGGGGAAAA
The DNA here is from genome assembly GCF_042675985.1 of Oceanobacillus locisalsi. NCBI lineage: Bacteria > Bacillati > Bacillota > Bacilli > Caryophanales > Bacillaceae > Oceanobacillus > Oceanobacillus locisalsi. Next base: position 41,895 of record NZ_JBHTKK010000031.1, on the reverse strand, counting down.
CCAAATATTGAAAGAAAAAAATGCATAATAAATAATTCGATTAATATAGTGTTTTGAATAAAGTATCAATCAATCATAATCGATTTAACATGTAGCTAAACATTTTCTTACGGTCGGAGTAATTATTCCGGCCCTTTTTTCTATCATCCATTATTTCAATAGAGAGGAAGGAAACAATATGCAACTATCACAAAATAAATTCGGCGAAATAGATAATCAGACTGTCTACTCATTTACAATCACAAATAATAACGGCGCAGAATTAACATGTATCAATTATGGCTGCATTATTACGAAAATAATGGCACCAAACAGGCAAGGTACCCTTGAAAATGTCGTCCTTAGTTATGATACGCTGGAAGAATATGTTCATGACACAACATTTCTTGGGGCTATCATTGGCCCTGTTGGCGGTCGAATAAAAGATGCCTATTTTGAGATGGAGGGACAAACCTATACACTGACAAAAAATGAGGAGGAAAACCATCTTCATGGAGGTATAAAAGGGTTTCATCGAGTGGTTTGGGATGCGGAAGTTTTTAAGAGTGAAGGCGCAGCGGGTGTTCAATTTAAATATATGAGTATAGATGGTGAAGAAGGGTATCCGGGGAATGTTACAGTACAAGTTACTTATACGCTTAATAACGAAAATGAATTAGCTATCGAGTACGAAGCACTTTCAGATAAGAAAACAATTCTGACAATGACAAATCATTCTTATTTTAATTTAAGTGGTAACCTTAAGCGGGACATTTTAGATCATACATTAAAATTAAAAAGTGACCAGTTCTTGGAGCTTGATCAGGAATTTATCCCAACTGGTACCTTATTAGATGTAAGAAATACGCCATTCGATTTTACGCAAGAAAAAAATATAAAATCAGGAACTGTTTCCAACCATCCGCAAAATATGCTTGTAGGAAAAGGATACGATCATCCATTTCTTCTTAAAAGCAATCATGACGAAGAAATAATACTGAAAGATCCTGAAAGTGGAAGAAAGCTAACGATAGAAACAGATGAACCTGGGGTCATTGTTTATTCCGGAAATTCTATAAATAGAGGGAATATTCGAGGTGTTCCATCAAGAAAACACCTGGGGATTTGTTTGGAAACACAAGCCTTACCCAACGCAGTACATTTTCCTACATTCCCATCAATTATGATTCATGCTGATGAAAAGTATCATTCCGTTACCAAATATCGATTTGGTGTAGAGTAATCCATTTTATTATCAAGTTTACCATTATAAAATATCAATATGCGCATTACAATACACACAAAAAAGCTGTTACACGATCAGTTACCTGATTGTGCAACAGTCCTTTCAGTCAGATCATATACACTTCTTCTTATTTTTTCAGTCCAGGTAGAATTAGGTCGATGGCTAGCTTGTATAAATTTTTCTGATCCTGACTTGAATGATAGCCAAACAATTCTGCATTCACTAACGATGTGATAAAATTATATAAAAGTACAGATACATCATCAATATGCAAATCTTCTTTGAATTCCCCACGATTTATGCCTTCCTCTAAAATACGGTTCACGATTTGAAATTCGGGTTCATACAGTTTTAGCACAGCGTCATAATGGTTTTTATTTGTTGAAACAAAATATTCGTGAATGGTATTCATAATCGGCTTTTCTAGCATTATATGATTTAATTTCGCCCAAATGTATAATTTTTTCTCAGCTGATTGCTCAGCCTTTGACGTAATATCCCAATTTCGAATAAATTCATTAGATACTTCCTGAATACAGTAAAGATACAGTTCCTCTTTATTTTTAAAATGGTAATAAATCGTCCCCTTACTTAAATTTGTCTCATTTTTAATTTCAGTCATGGATGTGGCACTATAGCCTTTATATTCAAATATTTTCGTTGCGATATCCACGATAAATTGCCTCGTATCGTCGCTATTCACGCCTGTTGGTCTACTCATACTTCCTCCACTGTTTTTTAATTCTATTTTAGCGTATTATAGCTTATTATGCGAATTAATCGGATAATTGTTCAATTATTTGGCATTCAAGTTTTATTTTATATAAACATGCATATAATTAATTGACCGTTTGTCCGAATAGTGTTATGTTTTTTTCGAGGGGAGCGATTCATTTGAAAAACAAAGTCATTATTATTGGTGGAGGCGTTGCAGGCTTAGCAATGTCATTATTTTTGAAGAAAGCAAATATTGATAGTGTCCTGTATGAACAAGCAAAAGCGTATAGAAAAGTTGGTGGGCATTTTGTTATCCACCCAAGTGGAGTACAAATGCTTGAAATCTTAGGGTTAAGTGAAGAAATTAAAAAGAATAGTCATCATATAGTGGATTTTGCAGTCCTTGATAAGGACAACAAACCATTATTTGAAGAAACAGAATTAGAAGCTGAACTAGAATTTGAGGAAATGCCATACTTCATTAATATTGCCCGTTTCCATCTAATCGATTTGTTATATAAAGAAGTTGTAAGTCAAGGAATTGACATACAGTTCGGGAAACGTTTAGAAGGATTTACACAGGATGCAGAAGGTGTAAACGTAACGTTTGAAGATAGTACTGAAGATTTTGGTTCTATTTTAATTGGAGCAGATGGTGTCCGTTCGAAAACGCGTGAACTTTTATTTCCGTTTCCGGCAAATCCGTTAAAATATTTAGGCAAAACAGGTGTATACGGCATGATTGAAACAGAAAAAATAGCTAAGTTTAAGGAATACTTCACAACGGATAAGTCCCTTATATATTTCCATGATAACTTTAATTTCTTCGTATCGAAGCATCACCCAACAGATGAAGAAATTTCATGGTCACTTATTTCAACGGAGCCACGGAAAATCGCGAAAAAAGATTTTGAAGGAAAACCGATAGAGGAATTAAAAGTAGACTTAGCTGCACGGTTTGAAGGCTGGGAAATGCCAATACAACAATTAATAGAAGCAACAGACCATATTATTGCAAAGCAACTTTATCGCATCGACTTAATGGAGCATTATTCACACGGTCGTGTTGTATTAATCGGTGATGCCTTGCATACAGCGGATCCGAACGCAGGTATGGGAACAACTTTAGCGTTTGAAGATGCGATGTATTTAGCAAAAATGCTACGTGATTATGATTATGAGGATGCCTTTTATTATTTCGAGCATGACCGCAAGCCACGTGCAGAAAAAGTGTTTCATAGTGCTAATTTATTAGACAATTTAGAGCTTGATAATGTAGAAGATTATGCATTCTTTAATGACGGAGATGGGACTACCTGGGATAAGTAGAATGAAACAAACCGATGCTCATGTTGACTTCATGCGGTCTGAAGAGCAATATAACCGTCATTGACTATTTATTTATCGGGATTCGTTTTGTCCATATAACCTACTCTCAACCTTTGAGGAAAGTGTGGTCTGCCAGAGTTATTATCCTTTTCCGAAGTTGTTCATTATTTTTAGTGTACCTATTTGTATTATCGAAAATACCAGGTGTCAAGGTATCTGACTCTCGGATGCCGTTTGCCCAGTTAAAATATCGATTCTAATTGTGTTAATTATTGAGAAAAGTGTACGACGACAACTGAAATGAATCATAGCAATTACTAACAATTAAATGTTTCTTTCAGAAAGCTAATGTGGCTATTATGGAAATAGACTTAATTATATTTAGAGAGTTAGTGCATGAAGTGTTTAAGAGAAATAGTGGTATAACTAGTCAAAAAATGTAAAGATGGTTTCGTTTATCATAAAAAGATAAGTGAAACCATTTTTCGTTGTGTTATTATCATGATTCACCAACAGATTTGAACAAATTTATAGCAGGGTAAGAGTGTATATTTTTCCTGTTTGTTGTTGACTTAGATAAATTAAGAATATATAATAATTACTATACCGACTGTTCGGTATAGTAATTATTGAATAGGGGAATTATCATGTCAAAAGAAAATTCTTTATTTCGTAACCGCACATTTAACCTTTTAATCATTGCTGGGATATTTGCTGTATTAGGGTTTAGTGTATTTTTAACAACGACCACATGGTATGCGGTGACGGTAATGGGATCAGCAGGATCATTAGGATTAATCTTAATAGCCGCCACAGTACCAAGGTTAATTATGATGACATTTGGTGGTGTTTTAGCTGATAAGTATAAAAAGACAACGATCATGTTTACCACGAATTTAATTCAAGGTTTTTTACTGTTACTATTGTTTCTTCTACTTGTTAATGATCAATTGAATTTAGCTTGGATATTAGTACTATCTGGATTGTTCGGCGGTTTAGATGCCTTTTTCGGACCAGCTAGTTCCTCCATGATTCCAAAAGTCGTGAAAAAACATCAGTTACAACAAGCTAATGCTTATTTTCAAGGTGTCGATCAGCTTGCTTTTATTGGTGGTCCAATACTTGCAGGATTGGTTATGGAAGCAGCAAGTATCGAATGGAGCTTTTTAGTAGCTACTATGTTAGTATTCATGTCAGCGGTAATAATCTTTCCACCATTTATTAAAGAAACGGCAGTTGAAGATATTGGAAAAGCTACTCCGTTACAAAATTTTAAAGATGGATTTTCTTATCTCAGAAAAAGCCGTTTTCTGGTGGTTGGAATCCTTATTTTGATCACGGCGAACTTTTTCGTCTTTGGATCGATACACGTTGCCGTTCCTATTCTAGTTGAATTACTTGATGGAAGTCCTATTCATCTTAGCTTTTTAGAATCGTCTCAAATGGTGGGGATGTTAATTAGTACAATGATATTAAGCGTTGTTAAAATAAATAGGAAAGGGTTCGTGTCCACATTCGGATTATTTGCTACACTAATTACAGCACTGATATTTAGCCAAGTATCGAATTTAATAATCCTTACAGTAATTGGTTTCTTTATTGGATTTTTCATGTCATTTGTTTATATCCCGTTTTTCACTGCTGCACAAGAACAAACGGACAGCCGGTTAATGGGAAGAGTAATGAGTATCATTTTCCTAGCAATGAATGGATTTGATCCACTTGCATATGGTTTGGTTAGTATGTTTAGCGCAATTGGCTTTAATATTCAATACGTGTTACTCGCATTTTCTTTACTGGGCTTGATCATAGCTACTATTATTGCGCTAAGAGCCAAAGATTATGTGCGGAATTAATTATATGAATAGAAGGTGATGGAATGAAGGTAAACAATAGAAAAGAGTTAATTTTTCAAGCTGCAATAAAAGTAATTTCCGAAAAGGGAATCAACAATTTTTCCATTCAGAATGTCTGTGACGAAGCAGAAATTAGTAAGGGAGGCTTGATGTATCATTTCGCTTCAAAAGAAATCTTAATAACATCATTACATGAGTACATCATTGGGTATATTGAACAATTAATCATGGATGAAAAGAGTGTCAGAGAAACATACACTGAAGCTTATCTTCATGCCTGTCTACTAGCTGCAAAGAGTGATGAGACAAAAACATATATGTCATTATTTAATTACGAGGTTAATGAAGAGACAAAAGTTCTCTGGGAGAAGTTTTATGAAGAGGTAGTAGAAGAGTTATCTAAGGAACTTTCTGATGAATGGGTTACTTTAGTCGTCTTAACAACAAATGGAATATTTACTAAAGATAATTATTACTCTGAAACCGAGCTTGAATCTGTATTAAATCTCTTAGTAAATTTGATAAAAAGCCGTTGATTGCGACATTAATTTAGACCTAGAAAATGTTTGAAAACAAATAAGTATGTGAAATGATGTACTTAAAGTGACTAGTCACATTAGTGAAATAAGAAAATTTAATATTACGATAAAAAACGCTCAAAAGTGAGCATTTTCGTTTACTGTTAAATTGGGTAAGAAGTGTGTGTTATTATTGAGTTATTTATAATGTTATTAGCTTTTTCCTCTTCCACATAAGCCCTTTACGCGACCTATCACTCATTTTAAATCACTCTTTTTGTTGTTTTTAATATAGAATAAAAAAGCGCTAGATTTGTTTTATTGAATATTTAGATTTAATTTATGCAACGCTAGTATTTAATATTCTCCTGCCTTTTTGGATTTTATGATACCATTAGTAACGCTTTTTATAATAATAAGGTCATTATCTGTTAAACTATCAAGCTGTTTTTCTAATTACCTTCTTCTAGTATTTTTCATCCTATCAGAATAATGTAGAAAAATTCATCAACAGATACATTAAGTAACGTTACAAGATCATAAAGTACCTGTATGCTAGGGTGTGTCCCTTATTTTCAATATTCGTTTAATAATGGAGATCAATTTCTATTAATGATCCTACTTGTTCTCGAGTTAAATTTTGTTTTGTACGGGTTCCTTTTATCGCAAGTCTAAATTTTTTAAAATTATATTATGATGAAACTCTGATACTCTTAAAAACAGGCCTTCGTATTTCAGAGTTTGGAGTTTGACACTTTCAGATTTAGATTTTGAAAAATCGTCTTATCCATGTAGACCATTGGCTATTGAGAGATACTGAAATTGGGTACTACATTGAAATACCAAAAGCCAAAAGTGGCGAGTGTCAAGTTCCTATGGTTGAAGCCTATCAAGCATTTAAGCGAATGTTAGCAAATCATAATAATGGTAAACGTGTTGTGATTGATGGATATAGTGATTTCCTTTTTCTTAATCGTAAAGGATATCCAAAGGTTGCTGCTGATTATGGAGCTATGTTGAAAAGCCTTGTTAAGAAGTACAACAAGTATAACGAAGATAAGTTACCACATCACACCACATATTTTGCGACATACGTTCTGTACCAACTATGCAAAAGAAGGTATGAACACGAAAGCATTGCAATACATCATGGGGCACGCAAATATAACGATGAAACTGGACCACACGCAACATTCGATTCCGCAATGGCAGAAGTTGAATGCTAAAAAAAGAAAACAACAGGAACAGCTTGCTGCTTAGTAGTAACAAATGAATGTACTATTTATTTACCACTTTTGAAAGCTAAGACATAGGGAAATATGAAAAGAAACGTGAAGTATCTACCGACAGTAAAAATGCTCGAAAGCCAATAGAATAAAGCTATACGAGCATTTAAGAATATTTAAAAAGATAATCAGAAATTTATACTATGTTTCAATCAAAAATATTATTTATCGTCTGGTTTATTCCCATCACTAGCAATATTTGAAAGCTCTTCGTGTGTTGTTTTAAGAAGGTCTTGCAGTTGTTTTTTCTTTTCGGGATGATCCATAACCTGTCGAGCTGTCTTCATAAAGTCATGAAATAAACCTTGCATGTCCGATCGAAGGTTTTGCATTTCTTCCATATTCACGTTTTCAAATTGGTTCATTCGTGAAACAAAAGGATCTTCGTTTTGATGGCTGTCTAAATAGATCGTACCTTCCTCGGTAATATGGTATACCTTTTTCCTTCCTTCTTTAACGGCTTCAACAAAATCCTGATCCTCCAGCATTTGAAGTGTAGGGTGAACGGAACCTGGGCTTGGTGAATAAAAGCCTTTGAATTTTTCTTCCAAAACTTTGATGATGTCGTCACCATGCCTTGGTTGTTTTTGTAATATTTTTAGCAAAACCAACTTAATATCTCCGCGTTTGAAAAAATTTTCGCCGCCACGGCTGCCACCTCTTTCGTCATGTCCGGCAAAGAAATGGGATCCGCCTCTTCTTGGGAACTTTTCATGCCCCATTCCGAATTTATTTCGTTTTAGAAACTCCTTATGGAATGTGTTGTCTTCATCAAAAATAGGATGATTAAAATGTGCCAGCTTATGGAAAAAAGGTTGTTCATCTTATTGAAACATAATCTATTCCTCCTGTATATTTTTTGCTTCGAAGTTAACGATATATCGTTAACTGTCAAGATGAAGTATCTTATTCTAAAGAGAGGTGGACGTTCAACATGCGTCATCCTATGCTATACTGGAGTAAATAACTTTATGTGTGTATTGGAAGGCAGGTGTAGCAGATGACAAAGAAGTTACTACTAACTGGATTTGAACCTTTTCTCCATTAATCCAACGATGAAAATCGCAGAAGAATTAGATGATGCAATGATTGGAGATTATCTGATTACTTCCCGGGTACTGTCTGTAGATTTCCAAAAGGCAGGAAGACAGCTCCTCCAACTCATAGAAGAAACAAAACCAGATGCGATTATTTCACTCGGACTTGCAGGCGGCAGGTTCAAGATTAACCCGGAAAGAATTGTATTGAATGTGAATGATGGACCTGCGGATAACCAAGGTCATAAGCTGGATAATGAAGCTATTTGGGAAGACGGCGCAGATGGTTCTTTTCTACATTACCAATCAGCAAAATGGTTCAGCAGTTGCAAAAACAAGAACTTCCCGCTGAAATTTCCAATACAGCAGGGACGTATCTTTGCAATCATGTCATGTATCAAGCACTGCACTATGTACGGACAAATGGCCTTCGTCTGCCTGCTGGTTTTATCCATATTCCTGCATCCCATGAACTTGCTATCGAACACGAGAAAATACCGAGTTGGAGCCATGATGATCTGAAGAGAGCCATTGTTGTTTGTGTAGAGACTTTACCGCAGCGTAACTGGCTGGGGCTGCGGTTACTCGCCCCATCGAAGAGCTTTTGTAAGACTCCCACTTCAAGAAGGGAGAAAAATCAAAAATTCTAAGTGGGAGATCCAACAGCCAGTAATGGCCCGATTCGTTCAACTAACCTTCAGTGGGGGAAAAGAAAACCCCCACTGAAGGAAGTTTCACTTTATCAGAAATAGTTAGCAACAGTTGACGTTTTTTGATTTACTACCTAGACCATTTTAAGAAAAGAGGAATCATTCATGAAAAAAGCATTACTAAACATTGATTATACGGTTGACTTTGTGGCAGATGAAGGCGCTTTAACTTGTGGTAAACCTGGTCAGGATTTGGAAAATACGATGGTTGCAATCACCGAGCAATTTATCAGAGAAGGCAATTATACTGTGTTTGCTGTTGATGTTCATGATAAAGATGATGTCTATCATCCGGAAACCAAGCTATTTCCGCCTCATAATATCCGTGGAACGAGCGGCAGAGACTTATATGGGCAGTTGCAGGAAACATATGAAGGAAATCAGGATAAAGACAACGTATATTACATGGATAAATCGAGATACTCTGCTTTTGCAGGTACGGATTTAGAAATAAAATTGCGGGAAAGAAAGATTGAAGAAGTGCATCTGGTTGGCGTGTGTACAGATATTTGTGTGCTGCATACGGCTGTCGATGCCTATAACAAAGGTTTTCACATTGTCGTGTATCAAGATGCGGTTGCTTCGTTTAATCAAGCTGGGCATGATTGGGCATTAGGTCATTTTGAAGGTACTATGGGTGCTGAAGTGAAGAAATTTGAAGAGAAATAATAAGAGATATTTTTTTGGGTTTTCATTATTCCCTTCATTACCAACAGCAAATAGCATACACTATACTTTACAAATAAACAGTGCTAGTATTGCTATTGTAGATTCATATAATTAAGAATTAAACAAATTATTAATAAGATAATGGAGAGGGGAAAAGTTATGTATCCAAATATCCTGAGGCATCCTGGCCCTACACCAATTCCTAAAAAAGTGGAACTGGCCATGACACAAAATATGATCAGTCATCGTTCCGAAGAATTTACCAAATTATATCAAGAAGCTACGGAACGTGTGAAACCTTTATTCGGAACAAAGCAAGATATTTTACTGCTCCCTTCAGGCGGGACGGCAGCATTAGAAGCAGCTGTCGCCAATACCACTTCTGCTGGTGACGAGGTAGTTGTTGTGACGATAGGTGCTTTTGGGGACTATTTTGTTTCCATATGTGAAAAACATGGATTGCATGTGCATAAGCTTGAAAAAAGTTGGGGAGAAGCTTGTACGAAAGAAGACCTTGCTGCCTTTTTAAAGCCATTATCCAATATTAAAGCTGTTTTTGCCACTTATAATGAAACTTCTACGGGTGCTTTAAATCCAGTTAAACAGTTGGCAGAGGCAGTACATGAACACACCGATGCGTTATTTATTGTTGATGGAGTGAGCTGTATTGGCGGTGCTCCGTCTGAAATGGATGAGTGGGGTATCGATATTTTAGTAACTGGTTCGCAAAAAGCCATTATGTTGCCGCCGGGACTCGCTTTTGTAGCTGTAAGTGAAAAAGCTTGGAAAGTCATAGAGGCGAACCGCACGACTGTATATTATTTAGATTTATTAAGTTATCGTGCATGGGCAGAAAAATCAATGACACCCAACACACCAGCGATTTCATTGATTATGGGATTGTCTGCTGTGTGCGATCTCATTGAAGAAGAAGGCGGATTTGCCAAAACAGTAGAGCGGCACGAGCTCATGAAAAATATGGTCCGGGCAGCTATGAAGGCTCTTTCTATCGATTTGTTAACAAGTGATACGTACGCATCACCAACATTAACGACAATTTGTGCTCCGAAGGGATTAGATTTGTCTGCATTTTTAACACATTTGAAGAAGAAGTATCATCTTGATTTAGCGGGCGGTCTTGGCCATCTTCAAGGTAAAGTATTTAGGTTCGGACATATGGGATATTGCTTCCCTAGTGATATACTTCAAGCAGTTTCCTTAATCGAAGCAGGGTTACAAGACTTTTCTTATCCATTTGAGAGCGGTGCAGGAGTAAAAGCGGCACAGGATGTGTTCTTGTCTTCTGTGAAAAATTAATCTGTATATCGTAAAAAGCAGCGTTCATTCCGTGAAATATGAAAGGTTTTTGACATGACTTTAAGAAAAATCATACACCTCATTTCACATGACATGGATGTATATCTTGCGAATCATTCATTGGTTAATGGTTCGCAAGATATAAAGTGCTAAGTATCGAGTCTATGCAGAATAAAAGGAAGCAATGGCCGAATAAAAGCTTCCGGAGATACGTTGCTTTTTTTCCATTCCATGGAAGCTCCATAAATGGTCCAGCTAAGGATTGCTGCCATATGACGAAGGAGGGCCTCTTCTTTAGCTGGGTTTTCTTTGTGCAGCAGCGGATAGAGGATACTTGCTACGTGTTCTCTGATAATACGCGCAATCGTTTCTTCGTATCCACGGTGGCAACGTGAAGATAAAGTGTTTTGGAAGTTTGCCACAGCAGTAAATAGCTCAATGACAACTTGATTTCCCCATGCCATTTGATGGATGGCATTTGTATCCAGGTTAAATAGCAAGACTTCAGACAAAACTTTTTCTAGCAAATCATATTTATCATTGTAGTGATAGTAGAATGTAGCTCGGTTGACCATCGCTTCTTCTGTGATATCCGTAATACGAATATCGTTGAATTCTTTTTTCTCGGAAAGGGAAATAAATGCATCCATAATCAGTCGTCGTGTACGCAGTATCCGCAAATCTGTTTTTTCCTCGGTCATTTGAATCTCCTCCTGTTTTTCAACAGTTTTCAAAAAATGTCGTATATACAATGAATCCAGAAGATTATTGGTTTTTACGTTATTACTTGTGTCTTATAATAGAATAATAAGGAAGGGAACAAAAGTAATACGCCTGAAATAATGAATATGTAAAGAAATACAGAATAAGGAGAATGATCATGCGTCAAGAAAATATGATATGTGATGTGGAAACAGGCCTTTGCGGAGAAGCAGACGGAGAAGAAATGGAAACATTTCAATTCAATCAGCCAAAGAAAGAGATTGATATCTATTATGTGACGGATCCGATTTGTTCGCATTGCTGGGCATTGGAACCTGTGTTACGGCGTTTTCTGACACAGTTTGAACAGTATTTTAAACTACATACTGTGATGGGCGGCCTTTTGGAGAAATGGAGCGACACGTCCGTTGATCCTGCGAATGGGATATCTGGTCCAGCTGACGTTGTGGGACATTGGAAAGAGGTAGGAGAGCATTCGAGAATGCCGATTGACGGCTCGTTAATGGCTGATGACTATGTGACATCGTCTTATCCGCCGTCCCGTGTTTTTAAAGTGATTCAAAAAGAGTATAATGATAATCTGGCTTATACGTTTTTGAGACATGCACGAGAAGCCTTATTTGCCTTTAATCGGAATATCTCAGATGCTGCCATCCTAATAGAGCTGATAGAAGGACTGGGACTTGATGGAGAAAAAATTGTCCAACAAGCTGATTCAGCGCTGGGGCATCAATTGTTAGAAGAAGACTTTAACTTGAAAGACAGCTTGGGAGTCAGAGGATTTCCGACAATTATTATGGTGAATCAGGAAGGGCAGGGCATCAAAATCGTTGGTGCACGCACATTTGAAGATTATGTGAGCGGGCTTCAGCAAGTACTTCCGTCAGAAACACTGGCACCAAAACAAGTACCTGCCTTTGCCGATTTGCTGAAACAGGAGAATCTTTTATTTTCCAAAGAAGTGGAAGCATTGTATGATTTAGAGAACAGCCAGGTACAGAGCTTTGCAGAAAAAGAATTGGCAACAGCAGATTATCAGGTGCATGAGCTGCTTGGCGAACAGTATTATACATTGAAAAAATAAGAGAGGTGCTCTGAAAATGGCGCATATATTACAAGTCGATTTTACGATGGAAGGTCCGTTTGGAGAGGAAATGGCCGCAGCATTCCACGATTTAGCCGTAAGTATCCGCGAGGAAGACGGATTCCAATGGAAAATATGGACGGAAAACCCGGATACGAAAGAAGCTGGCGGTATCTATGTTTTTGATACAAAAGACGCTGCCGAGAAATATTTAGATATGCATACCAAACGATTGGCGCAATTTGGAATCACCGATGTTCGTTCAAAAGTGTTTGCGATTAACGAGACACTGACGAAAGTGACGGATGGTCCAGTAGAATAATTGCAGCGAAAAGGGTTATGATTGGGAGAAATTCTCAATCATAACTCTTTTTTTAGTTGCTTTTTTGTTGTAAATGCAACAAAATTAATTTAAAATATATCACAAGGAAAAGTTATGGAGGGGAAGATATGGCAGAAATTCTGCGGGAAATTGGAATGATTGCGAGAGCACTTGACTCTATCAGCAATATTGAATTTAAAGACTATCATCTTACGAAGGGCCAATATTTATATCTGGTCCGTATTTGTGAAAATCCGGGGATTATTCAAGAAAAGCTGGCTGAAATGATTAAGGTAGACCGGACAACAGCAGCTCGTGCTGTCAAAAATATGGAGATCAATGGTTTTATTGAAAAGAAAGCAGATACCAATAATAGAAAGATAAAAAAGCTGATGCCGACAGAAAAGGGAAAAAGCATTTATCCGATGATTAAAAAGGAAAATGATTATTCCAACCAAGTTGCTTTAGAAGGGCTGACGGAAACAGAAGCGGATTCCCTTGTCTATTTACTGGAGAAGGTACGAAAAAATATTGAAGTAGACTGGGAATTTGTGAAGAAGGGAAATAAGCGGGAGTATTAACCTGGATGAAAGGAAGGCAGGAAGATGACAATGAACATAAAAACTTGCAACCAAGATGATTTACAGGCGCTTCAAGAAATCAGCGTCGAAACGTTTACGGAAACATTTCAAGAACAGAATACATCGGAAAATATGCAAGCCTATTTAGAAAGCGCATATACATTGGATAAACTTCAAAAAGAAATGGCGCAGCAGAATGCAACGTTCTTTTTCATTTATTATAATGACCAGCTGGCCGGGTATATGAAAGTGAATACAGATAACGCACAATCTGAAGAAGTGGGAGAGGATGCTCTGGAAATAGAACGTATCTATATTCGGAGCGGATTTCAACGGAAAGGTTTAGGAAACTATTTGATGGATAAAGCAATTGACATTGCTAAAGACAAAAAGAAGGAAAAGATCTGGCTGGGTGTATGGGAGTATAATGAACAGGCGCTTCTTTTTTACAAGAAAAATGGTTTCGTGCAGACTGGATCACACTCCTTTTTCATGGGGGATGATGAGCAGACAGATTATATTATGATGAAAACACTGAAAATACACGTTTAAATCTAAAGAAGCAAAAAGTATGTTTCTTAGCGAAATAGCAGAAATCACCGAACGGAGGAAAGAAAAAATTAATAGAGTCAGTTATTTATCGTTTCCTCTTGCTGAATATTTCAATTTATCAACTATTTCTTATAAAATAGAATTTAAAAAGGGAGGAAGATACATGTCTTTTCAATTTGACCATCTTGTTCATTTTGTCGATAACCCAGAAGAAGCTAGGGATGAATTAAAAAATCTCGGACTTCATGCTGTAGACGGAGGAAAGCATGATAATGGCGGAACGTACAATACACTTAGCCATTTTGGTTTAAGTTATATTGAATTGATTGGTGTCTTTGATAAGGAATTAGCGGACCAACCTGCTGAAAAATATAGCTTGAGAGACACATTTCAAAAAGACCAATATGCGTCCGGTTTATCACGCATCGCATTACGGTCTTCTAATCTGGAGCAGGAAGCAGAACGTTTGAAATTACTTGGGCTGGAGGTGATTGGCCCGGTTCCTTTAGGCAGGAAAAAACCGGATGGCAGTATGATCAATTGGAAGTTGTTATTTGCAGGGAATCCGGAAGAAGAGCTGACCTTGCCATTTTTTATTGAATGGGAAGAAACAGATAAAGAACGCAGACAAAGTCTGGAAGAGCAAGGAACGATTGCCACGCACCCCAAAGGAGATCTATCCTTATCTTTTGTCGGTTTTGCTGTAAAAGATGCGAAAGCGGCTATACAAAAGTGGGCGGCATATTTAGATTTGGAACAGGGAGAATCGTTTTTTGATGAAGATTTACATGCCACAGGATATCGTTTAATGCTGGAAGGTGGAGACATTATATTTTATGAACCTAATGGAGAAGGGGCGGTTTCTGATACGCTGAAACAAAGAGGAGAGAAACCTTTTATTGTTACCATCTCAGGAGGACAGCAGAAAGAACAATTTGAAGTGCAGAATGCCATTTACCGGTTTATGTAAAGCAATACTCAGCTGTTTACCCTTACTTAAAAAACCCCTGACAAAGGGGTTTTTTAAGAGGGAGTTTTTCAGCCAAATCATATAAACAGAAAAAATCTTCTATGTTAAACTGCCGCTTTTTGTTCGTTGTCCGGATAGAGTAAAGAAAATACAATGCCGACAATCAAACAAATAAAGAAAGTTGCGGCTTTGGCAGATATAATCGCTTCCAGCGGGGAAAGAGACCAGAGAACAGCGCTGATTGCACCGGTAAGAATGGTTGCGATAACCCCGATTCCAGAGACCCGTTTCCAAAAGAAGATTAACAGCACCACGACAGAAAATGTATTTCCAATCCCTGCCCAGGCAAAAGATACGAGGCTGTAAATAACAGATTCTGATTTCAGAGAAATAATAATTCCGACAATACCGCTGATTAACGCAACGAAGCGGGATACATGTACAAGTTTTTTACTGGTAATGTTCCACTTGAGCGTTTTATGAATAATGTCCTCGCTGATAGAAGTTGTAATAACCAATAATTGAGAAGATGCTGTTGACATAATCGCAGCCAGAATCCCTGCAAGGATAATTCCAGATACCCATGGCGGTAAAATTTCAAAAATCATATGCGGCAGAATCATCTCCGGATCAGCCAATGTACCTTGCGGGTATAAAGCAGAAGCAAAAATAGCTGATAGAAAAGCTCCCACATAGACAATCATTGTCCAGATAAGCGCCATATTCCGGCCGGTTACGCGTTCTTTTTCGGTTGTTATCGCCATAAACCGGGAACTTAATTGCGGCTGTCCGCCGAGCCATCCAAAAAACCAGGAAAAGTTGGTAAACAGCATTGCTCCTAAGGCAAGCCCATTTAATCCGCCAGTCCAGCTATCTGCTCCGCCGCCTCTTAATGATAGTTCTGCAGAAACGCTCAACCCCTGATTTTTAATCTCTATAAAGGCAACAATTGGTATGATAATAAAAGATATCAGCATTAAAAAACTTTGTACCGTATCTGTCCAGACAACCGACATAAAGCCGCCTAAGCAGGAATATGCAATAATAATCAGGGCGATAATAATCGTTCCCCAAGTGATACTGAATCCGGAAATGGAATAAACGGTTTTACCCATGCCTGAGAACTGCGCAGCTAAATAACAGACAAAGAAAACAACCATGACTGTAGAAGCTAACCAGCGGATAATATCCGCATGCCTTGGAAATTTAACCGCAATATAATCTGTTAAACTATTTACCTTGTATTTTTGCTGCTCCAACATAAATCGTTTCGACAGGAACAGCCAGGAAGCGAGCACGCCAAAGAACATTCCTGATAACACCCAGATCCCGGATAAACCAGCTACATAAATAAACCCGATGGCTCCCAGGAACATGTAGGCAGATTCCCCGGTAGCACGTTCAGAAAAGGCAAGTACCCAGCCGGGAACTTTATTGCCCCCTAAAAAATAATCGTTATGTGTTAAGTCTTTTTTGCTGAAATAAATTCCTATTGCAAGCATAGCGAGCAAATAGAGAATAATTTCTACGTAAATGATTGTTTGCACAAGTTCTTTCTCCCATCTAAAGTTTAAATAAGACAATACCTATCATTTTTATCAGATATTATGCTTTTTTGAAAGATTTGTCAATTCTCATTTGAAAAATCTTCCGCTAATCTATTACATATTTCTATAAATTTCATTGCTGCTGGAGATGGATAAGTGTTTCGTTTATGTGCAATTCCAACTGTCCGTGCATAGTGTTCAGAAAAGTTCTTTTGCACAAGGTTTGCCGGTGCATGATGTAAAATAGATTTAGGAACAATCGAAATGCCTAAATTCTCTGTTACCATCGTTAAAATGGCTTGATCAACCGACAATTCATATACAACATCCGGATCGATTTTATGCTCCGATAGAATACGTAATACATCGCGATCAATGTTTTGTTTGGGCATAATCCAGCGTTCATCTTTTAATTGATTCAGCGTCAGATGTTCTTCAGAGGCAAGTGGGTGTTCTTTAGCCATAATGCATCGAAGCACGTCTTCAAAAATAAAATGAAATACAACATTTTCAGATGCGGGCTTGGCAATAAAACCAATATCAACGACACCATGCCGGAGCCAGTTTTCAATTTGATCATAATCTCCCTCCATCAGACGGATAGTGACGTCGGGATAATGCTGTTCGAAATAAGATAGAACCTTTGGAAGCAATACGAGTGAAATACTGGGGAGAACCCCCACTGTAATTGTTCCGCCAATCAGATTTTTTAAATTGGCAACCGTATTTTCTAATTTCTGCTGTTCCTGCAGCATTTTCGAAACGTGTGCATAGACTGCTTTTCCATCGCTGGTTAAAACAATATTATTCCTATTGCGAATAATTAAAGAAAGGTCTAATTCTTTCTCTAAATTATTTATTGCATGTGTAATAGAGGACTGCGTCAGATTTAACTTCAATCCAGTTTCCGTGAAATTCCCCGTTTCGATTAATGTGTGAAATGCGGTATATTGTGCTAACGTAGGCATAACAGATTCCCTTTCAGATTATTCCTCTGCAAATATATGAATTATTTTCATAGTTCTATATTAAAATATTCATTCGATTTATAATTAATCATATTTTATAATAGATATAAACCTGAGTAAAGTAATATGAATTTAAGGAGAGGCATAAAATGAGTGAAGAAAAACTGATGATGAAAGCTCTGTCCATGGATATTATTACAGCGAAAATGTTTAATGAACTGCATCAATCCATTACAGAAACGTATGGAGACGAAGAAGGACGCAATCTTGTACAGCAAGGCCTGGAAACATTTGGTTTGAAAGATGCGGAAACATTGGCTAAAAAAGCAACAGCAGAAGGACAGAACCATGTCTTTTATGAATATTTACCACAAGTTGTAGAAGCAGAAGAAAAATATACAAACGTAACAGCTTTTGCGCGTTTTTCTAAAATGTTTGCTCAAATTGCGAAACAAGTCGCAGACAAATATGGGGAAGAGGGCGAAGATGTTATCCGCCGTGCTGTGGAAAGGTACGGGAGAAAACGAGGAGAAGGTATTGCCCAGCGCGCACGCTCAAATGGTTTAGAAAATAACTCAGATAATTACTTGAAAAACTATGATATGGCCCGCAGTGAATTATTCGAAGTGGATACCGTGCATAAAGAGAATGAGGTAGAACAAACCTTTACGTATTGCCCGTTCGGTCAGCAGTGGGCAGATGATGATATGGGTGAATACGGTATTCTGTATTGCCAAATGATCGATCCTGCTGTAGCCAAAGGTTATAATAAAAATTTCGAAGTTGTGCATGACCAGTATGTTTTGCGTGAAGGCCAATGTCATTTTCAATTTCAGATGAAAGAGTAAGTAAATGATTTGTAATGTATTATTGTAACTATACAGTATGTCAAGTGATTGTTAAATATAACTCAAATAAAAGGCAGCGGATATTTCATACTACGATGAGATATCCGCTGCCTTTTTGTTTAAATGGAGGGGAAAACAGGAATAATAACAGAAAGATATCACATATACAAAGGAAAGGGTGAATCAAAATGACAGAGACTCACATGCCAAAAGACAAAGGTTTAGATCATACACTGAAGCTTTTAGATGAAGGATACCGTTTTGTAACCAATCGTTCAAATAAGTTTGAATCACGCGTGTTTGAAACAAGGTTGTTAGGTGAGAAAACCATTTGTATGGTAGGTGAGAAAGAAGCGGAACTTTTCTACGACAATGCCAAATTTTCCCGAAAGGATGCTTCTCCCGACCGGATTCAGAAGACATTATTTGGAGAGGGAGGCGTTCAGGGCTTAGATGGTGAAGAGCATCATCACCGGAAAGAAATGTTTATGTCTCTGATGACAAAAGAAAAGCTGCAAGAGATATCTTCCATTCTCCGAGAAGAGTGGGAGCAGGAAATGAAGAGCCATTCCACAGGGGAAGTTCAACTTTATCAAGCAGCAAAGTATGTATTAACAAGGTCTGCTCTGCGCTGGACAGGTACCCCTCATGAGGAAGAAGACATACCTGAATGGGCAGAACAGCTAAGCTACATGTTTGAAGCTGCTGGTTCCGTCGGATGGAACCATTGGCAAGCAAGACAATACAGGTTTATGGCAGAAGAACGGATAGCAGGCCTGACGGAACGGATACGCAATGGTAATGTGGAAATTGATAAGGACAGTCCAGCATATCAATTTGCAATGCATCGTGATCTAAACGGTGAATTACTTGATGAACAGACAGTTGCCGTTGAAATATTGAATCTGCTGCGGCCGATTGTAGCGATTGCAGTTTATATCGACTTTCTCCTTCTGGCTATGCATGACTATCCGGAAGAAGTGAAAAAATTGGAATCCGCAGACGATATGCACCGTTTTATTCAAGAAGTCAGACGGTTTTATCCATTTTTCCCTGTTGCTCCAGCACGGGTCAAAGCTGATTTTACATGGAATGGATATACTTTTAACGAAGGAACATTAACATTACTGGATTTATACGGCACTAATCATGATCCGGATATTTGGAATAAGCCGGAGCAGTTTCAGCCGGAACGATTTCAGGGATGGAAGGAATCGCCATTTAATTTTATTCCGCAAGGCGGCGGCGAATTTGACATTGGCCATCGCTGCGCAGGCGAATGGATGACGATGGACGTTTTAAAAACAACCCTGGACTTTTTTGTTAATCATCTTTCTTTTGCGTTTACAGAACAGGATTTGAGTTATGAGATGGATGATTTTCCGCCGATTACCAAAAGCGGCGTGATGGTTCGAGATATACAGTTTAAATAAATTAAACAGAGAAAATTACTTTTATAAAACCAGAGCGGTCTCAGGCTTGCTTTGGTTTTTTCTGTATAAAAGGAAGGGTTCATTGGTGTTTTATCTGTTTGTTCTTTCATGATCCTCTTACTTAAAGTTTACTCCGTAAGATATAGCTTTTATTACTATATACGTTGAAATAAAGATTTTACTTTCTAGAGGATGTTCAAAGAGTCCAATAAAAATGACGCGGCAGGAAAAGGAACTTCTACTAAGAACGCCCACGTCGGTGTGGCGGGCGTAGAAGCCACCGCATCCTGCGTAAGTGGGTTGACTAGCAAATTCCAATGGGGCTGCGATTACCAATGTTGTCAGGTTAGTATAACCGCTGCGGCGGACCGTTTTGCTTTCCTAGGGGCACGCTCTTCAGCTAACTTTTTCCAAGAAGATCGCTTGGCAAAAGTGGATCTTCAGAGGGTGCTGATCCCTCGTCCAGCTACAAGCGTCAAAAACTAGACAACTTCCCGAGAGCGCCCTACGATAAAGAAGACTTAGCGATTGGCAAGCCGGCAGGCGCAGACAGAGCTAAAGTCGCACTTATGCCCCGCGGGTGAAAAGAAGACTTAGCGATTGGCAAGCCAATAGGCGCAGACAGAGCTAAAGCCGCACTTTCATCGACTAAGAACGGTCACGTCCTGTGACCAACGTCGATACTAGGACGTCGTGTCCGTCGTGCCCCGCGGGTGAAAGTCATCATCCGTTCGTAAACTCACGGTGATTCCTTTATCTCGTAAGTGATGGAAGTTCGACCAAGGTCGAACCACCCCCAAAGATCGGGGGCGCAATTGTTACGTTTTTAAACGACGCTTTCCGCTTTCCTTTCAGGAGTCAAAACGGTCCGCCTCCGCTAGTGGGATGTTCTATACATGAAATAGTTGAACAAATAAAATCATTTAACTCCATTAGGATGTTATTTCTTCCAAAAGCTGTAGCATCCCATCAGAGCGCAGGCCAACCACGTAGACTCCTAGTCGGCTAAAACCGGTCACGTCCTGTGACCAACGGCCGACACTAGGACGTCCTGTCCGTCGTGGGAGCAGGGCGAGCTGAAGATCCACTTGAAAAGCGGGTTTCTTTTCAAGTTAGCTGAAGCCGTCCCCATGGCAGACTAAGAACGCAACGTCCTGGGGTTGCGCTTACTCACCCCATCAAAACCGTTGTTGCAACGTCTGCACTAGTACGTCCTGGGACTGCGGTTACTCGCCCCATCAAAAACCGTTGTACGTCGGAAAGCGTAGTGGTTGGCCGGAGCGGAAGCTATACACCATATCTTGTTAAAAAAATAGAAGGGGCTCTAACCAAAAGCAAGCATGATAATAGAGATCTTGTCCATTCTAAAACAGCAAGGATTATATGCTTATTCTTAAGCGCATAATTTGAGTAAATTTCACAAAATTCATTAACCTGACAACATTGAGACCTGCGATTACTCGGTCTATTAAAACCGTTGCTGCGATTACTCGCCCCACCAAAACCGTTACTCACGTATTATAAAGCACGAACTTAGCCGACTTGGTCCT
This sequence comes from Oceanobacillus locisalsi, assembly GCF_042675985.1. NCBI lineage: Bacteria > Bacillati > Bacillota > Bacilli > Caryophanales > Bacillaceae > Oceanobacillus > Oceanobacillus locisalsi. The sequence continues at coordinate 20,653 of NZ_JBHTKK010000031.1, read as the reverse complement.
ATTTATCGGACTTTTTTGAACACGCGCTTCTAGAATCCGCTCTGGAAAACACCCCACTGATAACATTATTTAACCGCATTAAATAATGAATGATTATGTTAGATAAATTAAAAAGATAGATTAAATAAATCATCTTTTATGGTAATCATTAAAAAAAGTATTGTCACAAAATGTTCAATGTTGTAACATTGTATTACAAGTTATGAAAACGCATTCAAAGGAGAGGTTGAATGAAGAATAAGTTATTTTTAATTGGAGTTTTTATTTTTGCTTTGGTTTTATCTGGCTGTAATTTTGAAAAGAAAGAGATTTACAATATAGCAACAGCAACAACGGGGGGTACATACTATCCGATTGGCGTCGGAATGGGACAGCTTTGGACTGAGCATTATCGTGAACAAAATATTAAATTTAATGGGCAGGCTTCTGCGGGGTCTGTAGAAAACATTGATTTAATGAAAAATAACGAAGCTGATTTTGCAATACTTCAAGGATTAATTTCCACACAAGCAGCCGAGGGAAGCGGGATTTATGAAGGAGAGCAATTTGAAGAACTCCGATCTGTGGGGATGATTTGGCCCAATGTAGAACATTTTGTATTAATGGAGGATCTTGTACAAACTGGAAATATCTCAGATATTGCAGAACAATCGTTCTCTGTTGGTCCACAAGCGAGCGGAACAGAGCAATCTACTGTAACTATGATGGAAGGTATTGGTCTTGGTACAAATGACATCAGAACAGAGTATCTTGGTTACGATGATACGATTTCGGCAATGAGAGATGGAAGGCTGGATGGCGGTTCTCTTCCGGCAGGTGTACCGGTATCTGCAATTACAGACATGTATGCTAGTGGATTAAATGCGGATATTTTAGAGGTAACCGATGAACAAATGGGTGACATCAATGATATCGTAAATACATGGTATCGCTATACGATTGAAGCAGGATCCTATCCAAGACAGGAGGAAGATATTGATACGATTGCACAGCCGAATATATTAGTTACTACTTCCGATATGGATGAAGAAATGATTTATAACTTAACCAAAATATTGTTTGAAAACCGTGAATATATGATAAATACTCATAACTCGGCCCGGGAAATGCAAGTGGAAACTGCTTTGGAAGGGTTAAACACGCCCCTTCATGCGGGAGCATACCGTTATTTTGAAGAACAAGGTATTGAGATTGAAGAGCATCTTATACCTGAAGAAGTCAGAGAGGAGGAAAATTAATGGGAAATGCACAAGTGTCGAATACGGAAATGCACAGTACTCCGGAAGGGAATCCTGTGGATCCTCAATCACTGCGTAATAGAATTATTGCCATTGTTGGTATTATCCTGTCTGTCTTTGTGTTACTCACATCCAGTTATTTAAATATTCAAGAATTTTACCGAAATACGATCTTTTTAATTTTGATTTTTGTAATGGGATTTTTACTCCACCCTGCAAATAAAAAGAAGACAGGAAAAATAGCGTCGATAGATATCATGATGATTTTCCTTTCTGTTATTTCTATAGGCTACATTACCGTCACATATACTAATTTGCATGTGGACCGGCTGTCACAGCCAAATACAATCGATTATGTATTTGCAGTTTTATGTATTCTGGTACTGTTTGAAATCACGCGCAGGTCAATTGGTTGGTTTATTCCGATCTTAAGTGTTCTAGCGCTGCTTTATGGTATATATGGTGCTTATTTTCCAATTGATTTTGCACATTCCGGGTTTACCTTTGAACGGATGATGTACCGGATTTATATGACTTCGGATGGGATATTCGGTAATACGTTATCTATTGCTTCTACGTATATTGTATTATTTATCTTGTTTGGTGCATTTTTGACTGTCAGCGGTGCAAGCAATTTGTTTAATGATTTGGCTCTAGCAATCGCAGGCCAGCGCCGAGGAGGGCCAGCACAGGTTGCCGTTATTACAAGCGCCTTGACAGGATCATTAAATGGAAGTGCTGTAGCGAACGTGGCGACAACAGGTGCGTTCACTATTCCGCTGATGAAGAGTATCGGGCTAAAACCGAGATTTGCAGGCGGCGTAGAGGCAGCTGCCTCTACTGGCGGAATGCTGATGCCGCCAATTATGGGTGCGGCCGCCTTTATTATGGCTGGTTTTTTAGGAATACCTTATACAACGATTGTATTGGCCAGCATTCTGCCTTCTTTATTATATTTTATCGCTTTAGTATTTGCGATTGATACAGAAGCAAAAAAACAGGGGTTAAAAGGGATAAGCAAAGAAAACATTCCGGATATTAAGAAAGTACTGTTGGAAAGAGGTGCATTACTTTTGCCAATTATTGTGGTGATGGTTGTACTTCTATTAGGAAGAACAGCTATTTTTGCCGGATTTGCCGGTATTATCGCCACAATCATTACGTCCTATCTAACGAAAGATAAAACAAATCGAATTACGGTTTCTAAGTTTTTTCAAGCTCTTATTGAGGGAAGCAGGAATTCAGTTCAAGTAGCTATTGCCTGTGCTTCTGTTGGAATTATTATTGCTGTTGTATCAATGAGTGGTATCGGATCGATGCTTGCTTATAATGTAACAGATCTTGCAGGAGGGCATCTGTTTATTATCTTACTGTTCGTGATGGTTACCTGCATTATACTCAGCCTGGGTCTGCCATCAACCGCTTTATATATTGTGGTAGCAGTGACAGCTGCGCCAGCACTTGTGCAAGCAGGCGTTAACCCTTTAGCAGCACATTTTTTTGTATTTTATTACGGTGCTATGTCCAATGTTACTCCACCGGTTGCATTAGCTGCCTATACTGGAGCTGGCATTGCAAAGTCCAATCCAATGCCGACTGCTTGGACAGCTTTAAGACTAGCATTCCCTGGTTTTATTATTCCGATTATCATTGTGTATGACCCAATACTGCTGCTACAAACGGATGATGGACCAATAAATTATTTCTTATTGGCTCAAGCATTTATTTCAGCATTAATAGGCGTTTATGCCCTCTCTGTTGGATTCGGGAACTATATTCGCGTAAAATTAAATATAGTAGAAAGAATCTTATTACTTGGAGTAGCTTTCTTTTTGATATCTACGAATCAACTATTTGATTTTATTGGTGTCGTATTATTTGTTTTAATACTCATATTCCATTTTATCAGAAGCAAACGGCTCCAACAGACAGGATGATGTAATCATGAATCCTTTTAAAAAGGAAAAATTATCAGATGTTATTTTTTCTCAATTAGAAAAAATGATTAAAACCGGTGAATATGTGGAAGGACAGAAGCTACCTTCTGAAAATGAATTAGCAAAATATTTTGATGTTAGCAGAGTACCCATTCGTGAAGCTATCAGTAAATTAGTATCTGTCGGTTATGTCGAGTCGATGCAGGGGAAAGGCAGTTTTGTAAAAAGATTGGATGCAACGGATGAATTTAAAGCATACACTTATGGTGAATTTTCCAAAAAAGAATTATTTGATTTATTGGAAATGCGGGCGCTGCTGGAAGTGGAAGCAGCAGGATTCAGTGCAGAGAGGCGAACACAAGAAGCGCTTCTAGATATTGAGCAGGCACTGAAGGACTTTGAAGAAATTAAGAGCAATGAATATTCAATCGGGTTAAAGGCTGATTATAATTTTCATCAAGCGATTATTCAATCAACAGGAAATAATTATATGATCCAGACTTTTCAAAATTTAGAATATGTGCATAGAAATGCGCTGGAATATTCTTTGCAGCTGAATCTGGGGAAGCCTCGAAAACGAGAGGAAGTCTATAGTGAGCATGAACGTATTTTTTTAGCAATAAAGTCGCAGGATACAGCAGCTGCCAGAGAAGCCATGCGCATACACTTGGTAAACATGCGCAGAAAATTAGGTGACGACAGGGTATAGGAGGGGCGAACAATGAATGAAACCATACTAGATCAATTAGCTGAAATCGTCGGGAATCGTTTGTTAACAGATGTTGATGAACGTGTATCTTATGGTTATGATAGCTCTTTTGGCCAGTATATGCCGGATTATGTTGTACAAGTAATGGCAACGGAAGAAGTGCAGAAAATTGTCCAGCTGGCAAATACACACGAGATTCCGATTTATCCAAGAGGGGCGAGTACAAGCCTTTCGGGCGGTCCATTGCCGGTATATGGCGGAATTGTGATGGACTTTTCGCAGTGGGATCAACAACTGGACATTTTTCCAGATGATTTATTAATGAAAGTAAGTCCGGGAGTGAAAACAGGAGATATTCATCAATTGGCAGAAGAACATAACTTAATGTACGCTCCAGACCCTTCTTCTTCCATCATATGTACAATAGGCGGGAATTTAGCGGAAAATGCAGGAGGACCGCGCGGGGTGAAATATGGTGTTACCAAGGATCATGTGCTGGGTCTGGAAGTGGTGACAGCAGAGGGAGAAATCATTCATACTGGCGGGAATACAGTTAAAAATGTAACCGGTTATGATATGACCAAGTTGTTAATTGGTTCAGAGGGAACTCTCGGGATTATTACAGAAGCAACATTAAGATTGATTCCCAAGCCTGCAGATACGAAAACAGCGATGATTATATTTGATGATTTATATACAGCAGGGAAATCGATTTCAAAAATATTAACATCCGGTGTAAGACCGTCAAAAATGGAAATCCTTGATCAGAATGCGGTAAACAAGGTCGAGGATTATGCCGGACTTGATTTACCAAGAACGGCTGCAGCTATTCTGCTGGTAGAAGTGGATGGAGATGCGGATGTGTTGATGAAAGAATTACAGGTCATTCAGCAAGCGCTTTTGGAAATTGGCGTGGATAATGTGCAAATTGCGAGTACCAAAGAAGAGGAAGCAAAGCTCTGGCAAGTGCGAAAGCTGGTATCGCCTGCCATTGTTGAAAGCGGTTATACCAAAATATCCGAGGATGCAACGGTCCCATTGAGTAAAATTCCGGAAATGTTCCGGAAAATTGATGAAGTAAAGCAGAGGTATAATCTGAATATTGTCGTATTTGGTCATGCCGGCGATGGCAATTTGCATCCTACCATTAATACCAATATGCGAGATGCAGATGAGGTTTCTCGGGTCGAGGATGCCGTGGAAGAAATTTTTCATTATGCGATTGAATTAGGAGGTACGTTATCCGGAGAGCATGGAATCGGAACTATGAAAAAACCCTTTTTCCCCAAGGAAACAGGAGAGGCCGGTATGTTGTTCCAAAAAGCTATTAAACAAGCACTTGATCCGAAGAACATCTTGAATCCAGGAAAAATATTCCCGGAAGCGGGAGAGAAAAGGTTAGTGTTAAAAAATGACTGAACAATTAATCGACAAGCTGGATTATCAGGCAACCTTTGACTGTGTACAATGCGGATACTGTTTACCTGCATGTCCAACCTATCTTGCCTTCAAAAAAGAAAAACATTCCCCGAGAGGACGTATCAATTTAGTACAGATGGCGGCGGAAGGGAAGATCGATATCGAGGACATGCGGGAGGGGATTGATTTATGTTTGGGCTGCCGCGCATGTGAGACGGTTTGTCCGACCAATGTCCGGTATGGGGATATCCTGATGTCAGCAGTCGAAGTGTTAAAAGATAATAAAGAGATGAGTATGTTTGAAAAGGGTCTTAGAACAGCCGCATTTAAAGTAGTTCTTAAAAATAAACAGGTTCTGAGACTGGTAAATAAGGGGTTATATGCTTATCAAATTACTGGTGTGAAGCGTGTGATTAATCGGCATAATCTTTTGAAGCCAACGGAGAAATATCGTGATTTAAATAACGCACTGCCGGAAGTCCAGTTAAGCAAGAAGTTAAAGAACCCATCGAATCCGTTTAGAAAACCCACTATCAAGGTAGGTTTCTTTCAGGGGTGTATTATGGACGTTTTCTTTAGCAGGATAAATGATTTAGCAATCAACATCTTAAAAGAACATGACATGGAAGTAACGAATATACAGGCGCAAACATGCTGTGGCGCTCTGCAGCATCATGCCGGGGAGCATGATCAAACTGTAGAATTGGCCAAGAAAAACATTGAAGCATATGAAGCATATGAATTTGATTATATTGTTAATACAATCGGCGGTTGTGGAGCGACTTTGAAAGAATATCCTAAGCTGTTTCAAGAAGGGACGGAGTGGCATCAGCGAGCTGTGAATTTCACAGCAAAGGTCAGAGATATTTCAGAACTGATGGCAATGGTTGATTTGCAGTTTCAGTACGAGGTTCCGGCAAATGCTGTATTCCAGCCGTCCTGCCATTTAGAAAATGTCCAGCAGGTATTTGAGGATCCACTAAAGATTATTAAAAGCATCCCTGGATTGAATTATATGGAACTAAAAGATAAATCACTCTGCTGTGGATCAGCGGGGATTTATAATATCCTTCATTTCGAGGAATCAATGCAAATTTTAGATATGAAAATGAAAAATGTTCAAACAGCAAAACCGGACTTAATTATTACTTCCAACCCTGGCTGTCATATGCAAATGCAGTTAGGTGTAGAAAGAGAAGGATTATCGGAGGAGATTTCTGTAAAGCACATTGTGGAAGTTGTTGCAGAAGCCTGTGGTATAGAAACAACTTGACGAGAACAGGAGGAAGTCATCGTGAAAGTAGATATACTTATTGTCGGAGCGGGGATCATTGGATTGAGCACAGCATACCAGCTGTCAAAAATGCATGCTGATAAAAAGATTATTGTTGTCGATAAAGAGCCAGAGACAGCGAAACACCAGACTGGACATAACAGCGGTGTGATTCATTCAGGTATTTATTATAAGCCAGGTTCTTATAAAGCGAGGTTTGCCCGAAACGGCTCGAAGTCCATGGTAGCATTCTGCAATAAACACCATATAGCGTATAATCAATGCGGAAAGGTCATTGTAGCGACAGATGAGTCTCAGCTAGTGAATATGAATAAGTTGTATGAACGTGGTATAGAAAATGGGCTGGATGTTCAGCTTCTAAATAAGGATGAAGTGACAGAAATCGAACCATTCGTGAATACAGTTGGCGGCATTTATGTTAAGAATACAGGGATTGTTAATTTTAAAAAAGTGACTGAAAAATATGCGGAGCTATTCAAAGAAAATGGCGGAATGCTGCGACTAAATAAAGAAGTAAACGATATACAAGTTGAAAGTGATAAATTAACTGTAGTGACAAATGAAGAAACATATGAAGCGGAGTATCTTATTAACTGTGCCGGGCTGTATAGTGATGAACTGGCGCGTATGGCAGGTGTGAGGACAGATGTTCGAATTATCCCGTTCCGCGGAGAGTATTTTGAATTGGATGAGAAGGTGGAACATTATGTAAAGACGCTTATTTATCCGGTACCGAATCCAGATTTACCGTTTTTAGGAGTGCATTTTACAAATATGATCGGCGGTGGGGTAGATGTTGGACCGAATGCCGTGCTCGGATTTAAGAAAGAAGCTTACCGGAAAATTGGCTTTGATTTGAAAGAAACATCTCAAATTATGACTTTCCCGGGACTGTATCGAATGGGTTTGAAAAATATCAAAGAAGCTGTAGGGGAATATTATCGGTCATTCAGTAAAAAAGCGTTTGTCAAAGAAGCACAAAAATTAATCCCTTCCTTAAATACAGCAGACATCAAACCAATGGAAGCAGGGGTACGTGCACAAGCAATGAAACCGGATGGAACGATGCTGGATGATTTTTATTTTGAAGAAAATGCGTCCAGCCTCCATGTATTAAATGCTCCATCTCCAGCTGCGACATGTTCCATTGAAATTGGCAAGGAAATCGCCGAGCGTTTTCACCAAAAGATGCAAGCAGCCATATAAACGTTTATACTGATGCCTTACATTTTCGAATGAAAGAAAAAACTTGAAAGGCTGTCTCTTGTTCAATAAGGAGACAGCTCATTATTTTGTATAAATAATCCATCTCACGTCCTTTTAGAATTTCTCAAAACCCGGAGTGAACAATCGTATTTTTTACCTCCCGAGTTATGGTTTCTCCCGATATAAAAACGCGGTTTTATTATTTTAGGCGTGTACGGGACCAGGAAATAGCTACCATCACAATAAGAACAATGACAGAACTGCCAAAAACAGCCAGGCTTATATAACCTACCAGGGATTCTTGCCTTCCCTCAAAGAAATAACTGATAAATATAGCAATAAGGCTGAGCGTGCTGACAACCATTGGCGGGACAATTCGCTTCTCTTTCACAAATATGCTTATTAAAAATAGAATAACAGCCACGCCAACCATAATTGGTAAGTATCCTGTTAGAAATCCCATTTTATCACTCCAGTAACGAATTAAAATTTAGGTTTCTTTGTATAAGATTCCCGGTCGTCCATGTAATTAATCTGACACTTTTTTCCTAATTTTGCCTTCTTTGAAACGTATCCTAAAAGGGAGAGTCTTTTTCAGGATACAGGTTTATCCGTCGATTTTGGAAGGTAACCCTCAAGGAAGAAGGTGAGATTAGAATCCAAGAGAAATTCCTGAAAAATAGGTTTTTGTATCAAACCGACCTGGAAGCGAGCACATAGTCTATAGAGAAAGATTAAAGAAATGGAAAGGAGGTCCTTTACGGTGAGAAGAGGTAGTAAACATCATCAAGGACAATTTAATCAAGGCTGGGGAAATCAACAGGTACAAGGAGCTTCTATGGATGGCAATGGCAATCATATGTCTCAGCAACAAATGCAGCAACAACAAATGCCGCAGCAACAAATGCAGCCGGAATTCTGTGCCCCACAAGTATCACCTACACAACAAGGTCCGACTCAAATGTCTCCAACGAAGCAATACGTAAAAACAAACGTTTCAAATACAGAAATGAAGCATATCCATCCTAGTCATACTACTAATGTTAATAAGCATATGACAACACACAAACACTATTTTCCACACACAGAATCGGTTGTAAATGATATTCAGGAACAACATGTTATGTGCGGGAAGCCGCATCACCCTTGTCCTCCGCAAGGCCCTTGTGGTTGTTAAAAGGTGATAATATGTGATTAAAAGTCATTCATCTGCTATTGGATATCCAGTGGCGGGTGAGTGATTTTTTTATGTGTTTGTTATATCTTAATTTCATGTGAGTTGTCATATTATTAAGAAAAAATAGCGTGTGACTTGGTTTATGTATGGGAAATCCGTTATAATAAATAAAGGTTTATTTTCAAATTTGCCACAGAGAGGATCGAGTATATATGAAGCAAGAGATTGGCGTTATCGGTTTAGCCGTAATGGGGAAGAATATCGCATTAAATATAGAAAGCCGAGGCTTTGCGGTATCTGTTTTTAACCGTACTTATAAAAAGACAGAAGAATTCATGGAAAATGAAGCCAAAGGAAAAAATTTCTATGGTGCGGAAACGATTGAGGAATTTGTTAATTCTCTGGAGAAACCGCGCAGAATCATGCTGATGGTACAAGCTGGCCCTGCAACAGATGCAACAATTGCGTCATTACAGCCATACTTAGAGGACGGCGATGTTTTGATTGATGGAGGAAATACGCTCTATGAAGATACAATGCGCCGAAATGCAGAATTAGATAAGACAGGCATTCATTTCATCGGAACTGGCGTATCCGGCGGGGAAGAAGGAGCGTTAAAAGGACCTTCCATGATGCCGGGCGGACAAAAAGAAGCTTATGATCTGGTTGCACCAATTTTTGAAGCTATTTCTGCCAAAGTAGATGGGGATCCATGTGTGACATACATTGGACCAAATGGAGCAGGACATTTTGTGAAAATGGTTCATAACGGTATTGAATATGGAGATATGCAGTTAATTGCAGAAGCGTACGATTTAATGAAAAACGTAGCCGGGTTAGATGCCGAGGAACTTCATGAGGTATTTAAAGAATGGAATAAAGGCGAGCTTGACAGCTTCCTAGTTGAAATCACAGCGGATATTTTCACAAAAACGGATGAAGAAACCGGCAAGCCGCTAGTCGAAGTGATTCTTGATAAAGCCGGCCAAAAAGGAACCGGAAAATGGACAAGTAAGAATGCACTGGACTTAGGTGTTCCGCTTCCATTAATCACCGAGTCTGTATTTGCACGCTTTATTTCTTCTTTAAAAGATGAGCGCGTAAAAGCAAATAAGGTATTTTCCGGACCAGCTAAAACAGAAATATCCGAAAGCAAGGAAGATTTGGTTGAAGCGATCCGTCAAGCACTTTATATGAGTAAAATTGTTTCTTACGCACAAGGTTTTGCACAAATGCGTGCAGCATCAGAAGAAAATGGATGGGACCTGAAATATGGAGATATCGCCATGATCTGGCGCGGCGGCTGCATTATCCGTGCAAACTTCCTGCAAAAAATAAAAGATGCTTACGACCGGGAACCAGATTTGCCAAATCTTATGCTGGACCCTTATTTCAAAGAGATTGTAGAAGGATATCAAGCATCCCTTCGTAAGGTTGTCTCTTTAGCTGTCCAACATGGTGTTGCTGTGCCGACATTTGCTAGTGCGATTTCTTATTATGACAGCTATCGTGCAGAGAATTTGCCAGCTAACTTAATTCAGGCACAACGTGATTATTTTGGGGCACATACGTATCAGCGTAAAGATAAAGACGGCGTTTTCCATTCGCAATGGTTTTAATTGCCATGTGATGAAATAAATATAAGTGCAAAAAATCTCAGGGTCTGAACGCATGATTCTGGGATTTTTTGAACGTCACAATAAGCAGGGGTATCAATGATTTCTTGCTCGCAATAAGGAGGACAATAATGATTAAACAAATCCCAGTCACAAACGATGAAATTTATGAGCTATCTGCTTTTGCTTTTCAATTTAAGCCTACACCCGAAGAGATAGAGAAGAAGAAAAAAGAGAAGGAAAAACAAAGTGAAATAGTCTGGGGCTGGATGGAAGGAGAAGACCTGGCAGCAAAGGTCCATCTGCTTCCGTTAGAAATGCGGATCCATGGAAAAGTGGTTAAAACAGGGGGCATCACCAATGTTGCCACATGGCCTGAACATCGCAGAAAAGGCGCTGTTCGGGAGTTGCTGACTCATGCCATTTCTGAAATGAAAAAGCAAGGTTATCTTATTTCCTATCTGGCACCATTCAGTGTTCCGTTTTATCGGAAATTTGGATGGGAAATGACCATCAATGAAATGAAATTTACCATCCCGATGGAGTATGTTCCTAAGTTCAAGGAAGCGGCAGGCTGTGTGCGCCGTATGAAACAAGGCGATGAAGCAAAGGTAAAGGAAGTGTATCAAGCTTATACGGAACAGTATACAGGTATGCTGGTACGTGACGAACATTGGTGGGAATATAAAGTTTTTGAGAAAGAAGGATTTACTACAGCGATCAGCTATGATCCAGAAGGACACGCAGATGGATATATGCGGTATAAAGTGAAAGAGAATAAGATGGACATTGATGAATGGATTACGGTTACTCCGAATAGCAAAAAGCGGTTGCTTCAATTTATTGCAAATCATGATTCCATGGCAAAGGAAGTGCATATGACGCTACCGGATGATGATGTTCTCCCGCTGTTTATGGACGAACCAAGAGCAAAGCAGGAACAAAAGCCGTATTTCATGACAAGGATTGTAGATGTGGAAGCTTTTTTAGGAGTTTATCCATTCCGGGCATCTGCAGATAAAGAAGAAACGTATACGATTAAAGTAGAAGACGCTGCTTTTGAAGAGAACAGCGGGCTATACCGTCTTCATCTTCGAAAGGAATCTCATCATGTAGAAAAAATAGAAGACGCCAGCACGCAAGAAATAACAGCATCATTGACTGTCCAACAATTAGCGATGATTTTATTAGGGAAACATACATTGGAACAGCTTTATGAACAAGGGTTGCTTGTTGGCCACTTCGAACGTATAAAACATCTGGATGCTTTTCTTCCTAAAAAACGGCATCCATATTTAGCAGATTTTTTCTAAATCAGATAAAGAAGAAGCCAAAGGCCGGCCTTTGGCTTCTAACATTACTCTTCACTGGTACTGGCTGTTTCTTTTTCAGCCTTTGCAGAATCATCTATTTTTTTCTGGTGATACATACTGTTTAACAGTGCTCCTACGAGAAGGATAATGCCTGTTAAGAAGAACCAGATCATCAGAACGATAATGCCTCCTAGACTTCCATACGTAGCGGAATAATTTCCGAAGTTAGATACATAAATGGAAAAAGCAAAAGAGCTCACTAACCATAATATGCTGGCAGTCAAGGTACCAGGTAAAATATGTCGGAATGGTAACCGTTTATTTGGTGCAAAACGATACAGACCGAGTAGAATAAGCGTTACAATCAAGATTACCATAACTACTCGTGATATTTGCAAGATAATTCCTGTACCTGCACTGATACCTATAAAGGAAGTCAAGAAATGGATAATCATATCGCCAAAAACCAGAAGGATAATAGACGAAATAGCTGCTAAAAGCAATCCGATTGTCAGCAGGATGGCTACTCCCCGTGCTTTAAGAAAAGACCTTGTTTCCTCCACTTCAAATGCTTGGTTGGAAACCTTAATAAAAGCATTAATACCATTTGACGCTGACCAGATTGTTCCTAAAATCCCTACGGTTAACAATCCGCCGCGGGTTGTATCAACCAAACTGATAATATTTTCTTCAAAAGTTGATGCGAGTTCTTCCGGCATGATGGAACCGATAAAGCTGACAGCATCATCGGGACTTATATTAAAGTAAGGAATAATTGCAAAACCGACAATCAGAAGCGGGAATACGGCTAATAGAAAATAATAAGCCAGTGCAGCTGCAAGTAATGTTGTATTATTTTCTGAAAAACGTTTCATGAAATCTTTACCGAATTGTTTAATAAGCCTAGGCACCTCCAATGGAAATTTTAATACCTTTCTATTCTAGAGGTATTCCTTAAAAAATGGAATAAATATATCTATAACGTTTTGGAAAAGATAAGGTATATGGATTCTATACCCGAAAAGATAAGAATATAATCTTGGCAAATGGAAATTTATAAGATTTCCTCTAGATGATGAAGAAAACAACAGATGCTTTCGATATTCCCTTTAACGAATGTCAAGTTTTCTGATATTATAGGAGAAGACGTTTTATTTATTTTTGAAGGTGGTATAATATTGTCTATAGAGGCTGTTCAAAAAGTCCGGTTCAAAATGGAAAAAGAAGCGTTCACCACTGAAAGCTTCAGCAAATCCATTTTATTCTTTTGAACACGCAATGAAAAAGGAGGGATTTTTACATATGCCTATTATTTCCGTAGGGATTTTACTTGTTGCTATTGCGTTCGCTATCGTATGTTGTTATATAGCCTTTACGTTAAACCGGCTTACCGGCAATATTCGTTCACTCGGCAGGTCCGTTGTAAAAATGGAAGAGGAAATGAATCATATTACGCCAGAAATTTCGACATCGTTACAAGAGGTAAATCATTTAATAGATGATACACATGAAAAGCTGCAGGCAACAGACAGTGTTTTTGGCTCTTTAGAAGATATGGGCACCTCTGTTCAGAGTCTGAATGAAGCTTATAAAGTGAAGCGGCAAGCATTGGATGATGCGAATTTAGAGGAAAAATTAAATAAGACAATGAAAGGCATCACTTGGAGCGAAGCAGCGATACAAATTTATAAAATTTACCTGGCAGGCAAAACAAATAAAGGCAACCAGAAGAAGGAGGAAGTAAAATGACATTAATCGGAGTCGGCGTCATCATCATTGGAGTCGCATGTATTATTTTAGCTATTTTTATTGGTCATTTATTAAATAACTTAGCAAGTGTATTAAGCGGCGTTGACAAGACAGTACAGCAATTGCCGGAACAAATGGATGGCATTTTAAAAGAAACAACGAGTATTATGAATGAAAGTAATCAGGCATTAGCGGATATAAATAATAAAATGGAACAATTAAGTCCGCTCTTTTATATTGTTGGAGATGTAGGAAATGCAACAAGAAAACTGTCTTCTTCTCTAGTGGATGCTACAGATTCTGTAAAAACAAAAACAGAAGCAGGGCAGGAATTGTCCGGTAAAAATAATTTAGGCGGTGTATACGGCGGCGTTGCGCTTGGTTATTACTGGTTAAAGAAAAAGCGGGACTTGAAGCGGGAAAAGAAGGCATATACTCATGAACAATAAAGTATATAAAGCAGGAGTTGTGGTCAGTTCCGCTGTTGGCGCCGCATTAGGATGGGCAGCCGCTTCTTATCTGGACAAGAAACGAAACTTGGAAGAGAATCCGCCATTGCTGGCCCGGATGCGGGATTTTGAACAACGTCTTTATCATGACGGATTTCAAAAATCGACAGAGCTACGGGAGATACGGCAGGAAGTTGAAAATAGAATTGCTGAAGAAAAGTAAAAAATCCGCTTGGAAATCAAACGATATTCCAAGCGGATTTTTAATGGTTTATTTCTTGTTCATCTGTGCAAGGAAATAACCAATTGTTGCCAGACCGTAGATGCCTTGCAGGTTTTTATTAGCGATTGTCATACTTGCTTCTTCGGTCGTCTCCTGTAATTGATTTGCGGTTTTAAGTACAGATGATGACATGTTGTGAGTAGCCCGTCCTGCATCACCAATCAAATAGAATATAGGAGATAATTCTTTAATTTGTTGATTCACTTGCTGCAATGTTTCATTCCCTGTTTTAAGAACATCTGTTATTTGCGAAGTGATCCCTTCCATTTGTTCTGGCAATTGATCTGTTGTTTTTTTGGCGCTTGCGATCAGTTTGCCTGCTCCTCCTAATTTTAGAAAAAGAAAAGCTGCTACCCCAAGTAAACCAATGCCAATCAGAACAGCTCCAATACCTAATACAATTAATATCCAATCTGCCATAATAATACCTCCGAATCATTATTCCTATAAATACAATATCACATGTGGAACAGTTTCAAACATTTATTTTTATTTTAGCATACTACAAAAGATAAGTCATAAACCGTGAGTTTCTCCCATAAATTTTTAATAAAGGCTTTTGTTGTTTATATCTTTTAAAGATTGTACATGCTGTTAGAAATAGCTGTGCGGCAAAACCAAACCTCATAAAAAATATGCCCTTAAATAATATGGGAACGAAAGGAACGAAGCCATATGTCAAAAAAGAAGAAGCTGTCCTTTTGGTTTCTTGGTTTATTCATACTTATTTTCTTATTACAGTATCCCACGAAGGAAGCAATTAATTCTTCCAATTCTACTTGGTCGCTGCCGCTAAATGGAAAAGTGATTGTTATTGACCCTGGGCATGGAGGTCCGGATGGTGGTGCAGTCGGTTCAGACGGTACAGAAGAAAAAGATATTGCGCTGGCTGTATCCAAAAGTATTCAAACCTATCTGATGCAGCATGGGGCAATTGTTCATTTAACTCGTGAGGAGGATGTGGATTTAGCATCAGAAGGGACAAGCGGTCTGGCTAATCGTAAATCCGAGGATATACGGAATCGTTTAGCATTTATTCAGGAGAAAGAGGCGGATTTTTTTATTTCTATCCATTTGAATGCATTACCTGATTCGCAGTGGCATGGCGCTCAGACATTTTATTATCCAAAGTTTGAAGAGGGAGAGCATCTGGCGACGATGATTCAGGAAGAAATCACCAGAAATTTAGAAAATACCGATAGGCAGCCTCTTGCTATCGATCAAATGTATTTGTTAAAGCATGCAGAGGCGCCGGGCGCATTGGTGGAGATTGGCTTCTTATCGAATGAACGGGAACGGGAGCTGTTGAAGGACGACACATATCAAAGACAAATGGCTGCTAGTATTTATGAAGGTATTTTACGATATGTTACAGAAGAGCCTCAAGGCAATGAGGAAGAGTAAGGAACGAAAAAATCATATTGGTTTTCTAATCTTTGTGCGTAAAAGGGTTTGGCTGCTGCCAAGCCTTTTCGTGTTTGAAGGGATGATTTCGAAGCATAAACAAACCAACTGAATGAAGTTTCGTTTTTCCACAGCATGAGTGTCCGTAATTTTCCCGAAGCTTATATAAGGGTTATGGTAAAGAGATTGGGAAAAAACGGTCACTACATCTCCTGATTAACTTAGGCTAATTCAGTTGGTTATAAAGCAAACCAACTGAATGAAGTTTCGTTTTATGTTATACTAACCAGTGGACAGATTCATAAAGGATGGTGGAAATATGTTAACACAAGAAGAGGTTATAGAGTTACTTGGCTCTGTAAAAGATCCTTTTTTACATAGAACCTTGCAGGAATTGGATGCGATTTCTTCTGTTACGATTAAGGAAGACAAAAAACATGTCAGTGTGAAAGTTGGCATTTCCAAGACGAATACCGGCGAGCAGATGGAGTTGCAACAAGAGATTGTCGGGATTTTAAAACGTAATGGAGCTAATACAGTCGGGCTGCGTTTTGAACAGCTCCCGGAAGAAACGGTGCAGAAATATCAGGGAGAAGCGGAAAAAGCAAAAGAAGAGACATTAATAAGCGGCGCTTCCAATACACAGTTTATCGCTGTAGCCAGTGGAAAGGGCGGTGTCGGCAAGTCCACTGTAACTGTTAATTTAGCAGTTTCTTTGATGCGTTTAGGTAAGAAAGTAGGTATTCTCGATGCGGATATTTACGGTTTTAGTGTTCCTGATATGATGGGGGTAGAAGAAAGGCCTGTTGTTCGCGGAGAAAAGATTATTCCTGTAGAACGATTTGGTGTCAAAGTGGTCTCCATGGGATTCTTTGTAGAGGACAATTCGCCGATTATTTGGCGCGGGCCGATGCTCGGTAAAATGTTGAACAGTTTCTTTACAGAAGTAGAATGGGGAGAATTAGACTATCTATTGCTTGATTTACCACCTGGAACAGGCGATATTGCAATGGATGTGCATGAACTCCTGCCATCTTGTAAAGAAGTGATTGTGACCACACCTCACCCATCAGCGGCTTTCGTAGCAGCTCGTGCGGGCCAAATGGCTCTGAAAACAGAACATGAGATTCTTGGCGTCGTGGAGAACATGGCATTCTATGAGAGCAGAAAAACAGGTGAGAAGGAATATGTTTTCGGAAAAGGCGGCGGCCAAAAGCTGGCGGATGCTTTGAAAACAAAAGTTATCGGGCAATTGTCACTGCAGCAGCCATATGAGGAAGAAGAGGAATTTGCTCCGTCTGTTTATCAGGAGGATCACCCCAATGGAAAAGAGTATCATAAGCTTGCAGCAAAAATAGTTGCAAAATTAGAGGAATAGCATGGTAAAACAAATGGGTGTCTGTTTAGAAGAACAGCACCCTATTTGTTTACGTGCAAAATTTCCTTAATTGGAGGAATCTGCCCCGTCATTTTCATTGTTATCTTGAGATTCCTCGCTGCTTTCTCCATTATTGCCGGAGGAACTTTGTTTGGCAGCTTCTTTTAATGCTTTATCTATTTTTTCTTGAAATAACGGAGATTGGAGCGTTTCTTGAATGGTTTGTTCCAGATGCGCTCGATATGCCTGACTTGTCATGACAGAAAGCATCTGCTCCTCCATTTCCGGATTTTTCAATATTTCAATCATCTGCTCTTGAAATTGACTGTCATGCATCAGGTCTTTTATCAGTTTCTGCTGCTCTGTAGATATAGATTTTGCGTAAGTTTGTACGAATTCCGGGTCTTGGAACATTTTCTTCCAATTTTCTTTGCTTTTGTCGGATGATAAAGCGCTTGTTACAGCTTCTTTTACTTCATCTGATTCGATAACGATACTCTCCTGCAATTCGTTATCGTTTAGGATGTCCTTTATGGCAGCTTTGCCGTCCTCTGTTTGTAAAATATCAACAACCATTCTTTTTGTGGTTTCATACTCAGCTTCACGCGATTCTTCATTATTTCCGCAGGCAGAGATAAAACATAGGAATAGGAGTAAAAATATAATGGGCAAGTGACGTTTCATATATACGCTCCTTTCGTAAGCGGAATCAGAAAGTATTATGGTACAAAGAAAATTTTAGAGGATAAGAATATGATCTGTACCTTTAATATGTTTGATAATTTAACAAAATATACACAGGCAATGAAGAAAAATAAGATACTTCGTGATAAAATACGGATGGCGACTTCTTTAGGGGGTGAAGAATTGAACACGAGAATATTGGTTAATTTCTTTTGGAAAACATTCTGGCTTGGAGGGCTTGCCGGCTTGATTGCAAGTTTCTTTATACGACCGGAAGAATATCTTACATATATGTCTCCGTTTGATGTGATGGAGTTACTTGGGGTATTTGTTTTCTTTTTAGGTTTGGGTTTAACTTTTGCAGCAGTAAGTATGACAGGATTTTTTGCGTATTTATTTGTCAATCGGATGGGGTTGAATGTATTCAAAGGATACTGGACATTCGTACAAGTCGGCTTAATTATTTTTGTTTTATTTGATCTTATCTATTTTCCGTATCGTGCAGCAAATGGAGAAACAGCAATATATTGGTTTATACTGATTGCGGCTGCAATGCTTGTTATTGGATGGATTGTTGCAAAAATAAAAACAAAAGAAACAAACACGACAGCTTTTGTTCCAGCGCTTTTTTTTATGATCGTTTTTACAACAGCCGAATGGGTTCCCGGATTAATGGTAGATGGTACGGATTACGCTTGGTTAATGGTTGTTCCGCTATTAGCTTGTAACACGTATCAAATCTTGACACTGCATAAGTTGCCTTTTGTGGAGAAAAAACCAGACAGGGAAAAGAAAGTGCAGCAGAAATCAAATAAAGAGCAGAGGAAGAAAGCGTAACGAGATGAGAAAGAGCCTAACCTCACCATGGAAGTGCTCTATAAGTTGATGGAATTACCATTTAAGAATAAACAGTAAACAGGCAGCGTCTTTTGTATTAAAAAGGTGCTGCCTGTTGCATGTTTTTATGCTTTTTTATATTTAAAAGGGAGGCTCCATGGCGACTATAGAGAATTTTAGGATGACGGCAAACATCAATCGATAAGTTCGGTATCTGCCTTTGCCTGATTAACCATCTCTGATATCGTAATCAACCCATACCCTTTATTTTTTAATCCGGGAAGCACTGTCTCCAAAGCTTCGGCGGTCTGCTTGGCACTATCAGAAGCGTGCAGCAGAATAATATCCCCATTTTCTGTTTGTTCCATGACTTCATCAATGATAGATTCTACTCCAGGATTCTCCCAATCGTCTGGATTCACATTCCAATGAATAACTTGAAATTGCATGCTCTCCGCCAACTCAATAATTTCTTCGTTTAAATGCCCATGCGGCGTCCGTAAAAGTTGAACATCTTCATATCCCAATTTATCCATAACCTCTTGCGCTTTTATTAAATCTTTTCTTATTTGTTCTGGCTCCTGATCTAAATAACTCTTATAGCGATAACCGAGCAATCCGATTTCATGTGTTCCTTCAGAAATTGCTTCTAATAAATCTGGATGCCTCTCAGCCCATTCGCCGCTGACAAAAAAAGTAGCTTGTACATCTTCTGTTTCTAAAACATCCAGAATACTTTCTACCCTCTCTTCTCCCCAACTAATATTGAAGGTGAGAGCAACATCTTCTACATCTTCATTTCCTTTTGAGAGAGCGGCAGGTTCGTCTTTTGTAAACATTGCCATGATAGAAGGTGTTTGCGTTCCGATAAGAATCGCTACTGTTAAGATAATAGCAGCAGTTAATATTATTTTCTTCCGATTCAAACGAATTGTATAGAAGTGATTCAATTTTATTCCTCCCTTTTTCCATGTAGTGAAATGTATGACCGGTACTTGTAGAAGTGCGAAATAATTCGTTCTATATAAGTTGAAGTAAAGATTTTGCCTTCTGGCATTCGCTCTGGAAAAACATTGCCCTTTCCATGGGGCCGGCTTCAGCTAACTTGAAAAGCGGGTTTCTTTTCAAGTTAGCTGAAGCTCGTCCTGTTCCCACGACGGACAGGACGTCCTAGTGTCGGCCGTTGGTCACAGGACGTGACCGGTCTTAGCCGACTAGGACTCTCCGTGTTTTCTTCCGCTGATTACAGCTATAACAACATAATTATGAATGATTACGTTAGAAAAATTAAAAAGATAGATTTAATAATTCAACTTATATAGTTAATATATATGCTGTGTTTGGAGAGTTATGTACAAGCTTGTGTGATTTTATAAAAAATCATTATGTATAGAGAAAAGAATGGGTCAATGGCATAATTATGTATGAAATGTTTCCAAAATTTCTGGAATAATAGATAGTAGAAAAATAAACCTGTCTAAGATGTATAATTTGCAGGTAAAATGTTAAAATGTGTATAATAAAGATAGAAAAGAGTTCATAGACATTACCTGAACACAACATTTATGAGGGATATTTCTGCGTAAGAATAATGCCATTGTATATTTGGCGGATTATGTTCCTCTAAGTAGAGGATAAAAAAGTAATTTAATTAGTAATTTTTTTGTAAAAAAGTATTGCCCTTCTCTTTTTTCTATGGTATATTAATTTTTGTTGTCATAAAGAAACGAAATAAAGCGATTTTGCTTCGACAAAATACTTTAAAAAAAGTTGTTGACAACAAAAACGAAACATGATAAATTATATCTTGTCGCTAAAAACGACAGATTAAATAATTGCTCTTTGAAAACTGAACAAAACAACCAGTACGAAAGAAGAAAGACAACCTCGTTTTTCTTAAAAAAAGTCAGTAATGACTTCTGAAAGCTAAGAAACACAAACACTTTTATGGAGAGTTTGA
>NZ_JBHTKK010000030.1:0-46423 GCF_042675985.1 Oceanobacillus locisalsi | reverse complement strand
AAAATTAGCTCACCTCTTACCTTGGTCACCGACTCTTCCTGAGGAATGTCGTGTTCCCAATCAATCTAAATAAATCATAACAATAGTCCATACCTTTTAATAGGTGTGGGCTATTTTACGCTTACTTATAAAATTATCTTCCGTGATAGGTAAAAATATTTCAGCATCCATTATCTCACTTGTCGGATCACTAAGAATGGAGAAGAGTATTCTACCATCTGAATGGTAGCCGTGTCTTTCCAAAATTTCCTGAAAATCATTTATTGCTATATCTATTTCATCAGGTAAAAAACTATAATATTTCGAAACAACATTACGATGGGCAATATGATGATCAACAATCATTTCAGATCGCTCCTATCTTTTATCGGTACATATAAATCAATAATATAGTCATCAAACACTTCTAATAAAATACAATAAAACGTGTCTTCTAAGAGAATATGATTCTTTCTTGCATAAGTTTTTATCTCCTTATAAGCTGTATGAAAGTCAACTGCTTCGTCAGCTTGACGCATAACTAGTGCTTCTTGGATATAAAACCTTTCTTGAAAATAGAAGTCTGTTTCATCAGCTAGTTTGACCGGTTCATTAATTGGTAAATAATAAGTAAAATGACCAAACTCATCTTCATTTTCTTCGGATGTAACAGAGAAAAACGTTGGCCCATTCTTATAAATACCTGCCGTAAGCGTAAAATCCTCCATAAGAAAAAAGCCCTGTTGCCAGTCTTCTCGTAATTGCTTCGTTTCATAGACTAGTAAGTTATCAAAAATAAGTGAGTGCTTTTCCATATGCATATTAAGCATCCTTTCTATCATTACCCATTGGTTTTAAAGTTCCATCTTCTTTAAAATTAAAACTGTCAAAACGATATTTACAATATAATATAACTAGTTGTTCTGGGAGGACAAAGAGCATAGCGTAGAAAAGTGATATAAATAGAGTCATCATTACAATTGTATCTATGCCTTCCAGGCCAAACGTTCTGACTAAATATTGAAGGATAAATACTAAACCGATACTCCCTATTATTACCATTGGCAAATAAGATTTCTTTTCAAACTTCCCCCTTAATCTATCTTTTTTCGTTCCCGTGCGGTAACTTCCTTTTCGTAACAAGATATAGAAACGAATACAAGTAGAAATAAATATCAACCCCCCAATTATCAACGTCACATAAGTAAACATCATTAGAGAGTTTGTAGTGATATCTCTATTTTTTCCAATAAAAAGCAAAGCACATATATAGAAAGATATTCCAAATAAATTCTGAGATACAATTATTGTTAACATATATTGAGTTTTTTGATATTTCATATATATATATGGTATTGCATAAACAATAGATAAAACAATAACTACAATTGTTACCACTAGATGTACCATGAATAAAATATCTTTATTTGGAAAACTGGAACGATCTCCACCAACCATATAAATTACAATAAATAAAAGACTTTGCAAAAAAATGGCTAGAATTAACATTCCGCCTAAAGAGTTCGGACTTTGCCTTCCTGATTCCAGTGATCCTTTTAAAACTGTAAAGTCTTCTTCCTTTAATTTGTTCAGTAACATTACTTTCCCTCCGTATACTAGCTAAACCATCCCTTTATTTTATGAATTGCACCTTTTGCTCTATCCATTACAGATTTACCTTTACTACCAAAATCTTGATTTAAAAGCCAGTTCATACCAATACCTGCAGCTGCCCCTATCGCCGTTCCGACACCAGGAATCGGAATAAAAGCAGTTCCCGCAGCTGTAAAACCTGCTTGAACTCCTCCACTAACCGCTGTATCAATCGTAGTATCAACAGTAGCACGGGTATAGGCTTCTGCTCCAGTTAACACTTCTGCCCTAGCGTCATTATAGTTACCATAATAATTTAACCCTACACCTACTGGACCTAATGCTTTCCCTGCAGTTCTTAAGGTTCCATTGCTACGAATATTCTTAGGGTTTAGGTCAGTAAAACTATCTTTTCCTCCTCTATATGTTGCTTTCCCAACGGATTTAAATTTATCCCAGTTCGACGCTTTATCATTATAAGATGCTATTTCCGGGTAATTTTTAACTGCATCTTGTCCCACTTTGGACCAAACTTGCTTCCCGGTTCTATTTTCAGGATAGTTCAGAGCCGTTTTTGGTTTACCGCTTTTTTTCTGTTTTTTAAAATCTCTTGCTGCATGATGGTCCGGTTTTACCCCCAACTCTTTTAATGCATTTTCTGAAGCATTAATACGATAGGTAACTTTTCCATTCTTGGTATATTCAGATACACTTAATCCTTTATCTTGTGCTGCCTTTGCTATAGCTGCGCTTGATGTCGTTCCTGCGATTATAGATGAACCATAGGCCGCTAGATCCTTTAACGCCTCTAGTTCTTTATTATTAACATCGTTCTCTTTTTCTTTACCACCTATATAATTCATCAGTATCTCAGAAACTTCGAAGTCTTCCTTTCCTTTTTTATATTCTTTATCAAAATTTTTAAGGCCGTCCCGAACCTCAACATATGTTTGCTTATCCATCTCTCCATCTCTTAAGTCGTTATACGCCATATTCAATATTTCTCCGGAGCCATCTTCTAAGTCACTTAATTCTGCATCCTTTGCTTGCTTAATTTCGGACATGGACATTTCATCAATATTTTCCTCATCCATTCTCGAAACAGCTGCGGATCTTTCTTCTTTTTTCTCGTGACTATACGCCTGTAATTTCCCTAAATCACTGCCTTGAGAAGCTCCTTCAAAATCCGCAAACCTTGCTTTCCCTTTACTCGTTTGCGCACGATTCATCGCTGCCTCTATCTGGCTCATGATAGCTTGGACATCTGTCTCATCACCTGTACTGGTGAAGGAAGCTAAATCTTCATCCACTTCCTTCAATTTCTTCATTACCTTGGTTTTATAATCGGCTATATCGGAAAAAGATGGCGGTGTTGCGGACGAAATATCGGATACCTCTTGAATCGTATCATGAATGATTTCATCTTGTGTAACTAAATCTTCATAAAGTTCATTCACGTCTTCCTGAACATCTTGTAAATAATTGCTTCGGATGACGGCCGTTTCACTAACATCCACACCCGAACGGAAGGCTTCCAGATGTTGCTCCAAGTTGGTTTTATGTACTGCGTTATCCTAATATTTCTAAAAATTATGTTTCTTCTAGTTTAAAGATAAGAAGGATAAAAAAGACAGATTTCAACTATGGAATCTGTCTTTTCTATCTAGTAATTTTATATTAATCTTCCTCACGTTTTAGCTTGTAAAAGTTACTATCTCTATCTTTTTTTTCTATTTGTTCAAGATTGTATTCTTCCATTAATTCATCTCTATAATCTAGGACTTCCTGATATTTCTCATCTAGTTCCTCATTATATTGCTCTATATCTTGATCAGTAACATTATCATTTTCATAATAAGTTCTAGCTTCTCCGAATATATTCTTAGAAAATTCCTCCGCTTCAATCTGCAAATCAATCATTTTTTCTATTTTTTCATTCTTTGGATTTACTGATTTGAGACGTTCCATCACCCTATCCAAAAGTGGGATTATTTCATCCTTAATTAAACCAATAACCTCGTCTGATTCACCTTCTTCTTCTAACCTAGTAAGCTCCAAAGGTATGTCCGCCATTCCTTTTTCTTTCATATCATTAATAGGTACCCACTCTTCATTGTAAAATTCTACAATCTCATCTGCTACCTCATCCTTATCCTCACAAGAGACAAGCAGTAAAGCAATAATCACAATAAATATGGGAATGATGATTTTTTTCATAGACTTCTCCTTTACATAAACTTCTTTTTTAACATAATAAAAGTTAATTAAACCACCTAAATGATTCGTTTTTTAAACTAATTAATATAATACTATCTATCTCTATTCCATAATTTTAATACAGTATCGTTATCCTCTTCTGGCTTTCCACTAATCATGTAATGAAGTAATTCTATATGGTGTTCGTTCAGACTTTCCTTTTCTTTTGGTTCCTTTACATCTCCATTCTCTACTTTTCCATCCTCATCATCATATAAAAGGTCATACATCTTTTTCCAATCCTGTGTTTTCATTGCCTCTTCATCATATGGAAAATCTGGTTCTTCTATATGAATAGCTTGCCAACGCTCCATTTGCTCCTGTGTCAATTCTGAAGGATTCAATTCAACTTGTTCATTCTTTGGACTCCCTGGAACATCCCTTGTATTTATTTTAATTTCCAAATTAAACTTATTTGCTGTATTTTTGATTTCGCTCCATTTCAAACTATCTTCTTTTTCTTTTTTGTCACTAAGGAAATTACCAGTGCTTAAAGCTACATTACCGAAAACATTAAAAGCACGCCCCCCAGCCTCTAAAGAATATCCCAAAATCTCTGATCCCAAAAATTCTCCAGTCATCGTATCCACTTCCTCCTCAAGTTCCTTCCCTTCCTTATGCATCAAATCCGTTACAGCATCTCCGCCATAGTAATATTCAATTTCGGAATGATTACGACGAACCAACAGAGGCAGTTCCATTTCAAGAAACTCTTCCCTGCTGATACCTTTATCTTCACTCGTATCCTGGTGTAAATGAATGGTAATATCAGACTCCAAATGACTGTTTGGCGTAACCTCTGAGTCTCCTGTGAATGCAAAATTTGCATATTCAATACGGGCAAGTAAAGGGTCATCTTTATTTCGATCCCAGTCCATTTCTTCGCTTACCTCATTAATGGCAGTATGATGATTTTTTAGAACATCCAGATAGCTTCTTAATGCAACACGGTCTTCCGTTTTCCCTGTCAAGTCACTTGGACGTTCATTCCCTGCAAATAAATACTGCTCAAGAATAACGATTTCGTTTTCTAACGATTGCTCACTAGCTAATACCTCTTCATTCATATATTCTGTTAATTTTTCATTATCATGCTGCATGTAGATAGATATCTCATTCATATGTGCACGATCATATTCATCTAATACGTTTTTTTGAATATGCTGATAAAGGATTTCTCTTTCTGTATAACTCAGCTCTTCCCCGTTTGCTAATTTCTTCTGAAGAGAATCAATTTTGTTTTTCCTCTCTTCTTGCTTATCCGCATTATAATCCTGCAACTTCGCTAATGCATCAACTTTAGACGCTCCTTCAAAATTCGAAAAACGTGCTTGTCCTTCACTTGATTGTGCCTTATTCATGGATGACTCAATTTGGCTGATGATTGTTTTGACATCTATCTCATTGCCTTTACTGTTAAAGGAAGTTAAATCCTCTTTTACTTCCTTTAGTATTTTCATTGTCTGGTTTTGGTAATCATTCACATCTGAAAAAGACGGCGGCGTCGCGGAAGAAATATCAGACACTTCCTGTATAGTATCATGAATAATTTCATCCTGCTTAACCAAATCTTCAAAAAGATCGTTTACGTTTTCCTGGACATCTTGTAAGTAATTGCTTCGGATGATAGCTGTCTCGCTTACATCCACTTCTGAACGGAATGCTTCCAAGTGCTGTTCCAAATTGGTTTCTAAGTCATCAAACAAACCTCGAAATGATTCCGTTATCGTTTCATGCATCCCGCTAAAATATTGCTTCGCTTCTTTTGCTGCTTTCCCGGAAAAAGAATCCAGACCAGCAAGCGCGTCAATTTCTTTTTTTACCTTAATTAGGCTAGATTGAATTTCTTCTGAAACTTGTTGTAAATCATTAGAAAAACGAGTTACCTCAGATATATCCACTTTTTGACTCATTTGGTATTCCTCCTATTTTTATTTCCAACATTTAAGAGCCAGTTGACTGTGCTATCTGTTCATCATTCTCCACCATTTTTTCACCAACACTATCCAATATTTTAATGTCAGCGTCCAACATTTGTTTATATCTTTCTAACAACTTGATAGCATCAATTGTTGTTTCTAAGTCATCCAAGAACGGTTCAAGATTTGTTGCTTCAAACTCTCTACCTGCTGCAATTCTACTGTTAATATTAAAAACAGCTTTGCGTAAGTTAGAAATATTCAATTCAAACTTATCTTTATTAATACTCACTTCTTCCGCCATATCTATGCATCCTCCTTCGCTTCTTTGATATCTAATTCTAAGTTAGCCAGGTTAAATTGAAGATCGGTCAATCCCATATCTGCCTGTGCTTTTTCCTGTCTGGCCATTTCAAGGTCATCATCAATTCGCTGTTTGGCTTTCACCGTATCTGATTCATAGGTTTCTAAATATACCCCATGGGAATTATATTTTGTTTCAAACTGATTCTCCTGATTGCCTTCCCATTTTGACTTTGTTACTTCAAAGCCGTCCGCTTCCGATTTGAGATTTCTTAAACTATGAATACTTGTCTGCAAAGAACTAGAGATGGTTTGCAGCCGTTTGACTCTGCCCTCCGCAGCGGAAACCTTTTCCCTTGCAATCGAGATATCATGATTCATTCTTGTCTTCTTTGTTTGTAAGTTACTCAATTCATCACTGCTCATCTACACTCCTCCTTACTCCGGAATTTTTATTTTCATATGTTCATAATCCATCAAATAATAACATTCATAGGCGTTTGGATATTTTTCTTTTCGCATGAACGGCTGACTGAAAATATCCTGATCACTTATCTTCATCGCGAATAAACCAACGCTGGACTGTCTGCGGATATACTTCGCTCCTGCTTCAAAACTGCTGCCGATAAAGCCGTAATCACCACATACGATAAAGTAAATCCCGACAGATGGTCCTTCTTCCCATAATAACGACGGTTCATCCATATCCAACTCACTTCGAGTGGAAAAGTCTTTCAAATCTTTGATCATCACCAGCCATTTAGTCTGGTCTGCTTCCCCCTGCTTCCGGTTGCGGATTTCTGTGATGAGTTCTTCTTTGATGGTATTAATGTCCGCAGCTTCTGCATAGTAAGCATCTAATTGATTTCCTGTATCTGCGAGCGGCTGGTCATTGGTATCGATGAGTATGGTATGGTACGCAGCTTTTACCATGGTCATATTTTTCGCCATGGCATGCGTCAATTTATCCAAGCCGTCTTTTCGATCGCTGGAGACGGTTAAGAACCCAAACTGCGCCGGGTCGAACGCAAGCGGCGTCACCTCTTCAAACTCCAGACCAAGCGGAAGCTGCTGCTTCTCAACCAATTCCTTCGTTTTCTTCGTCTTCCGGAACTGTTCAAAATCAATCGCTCCTTCCGGCATCATCGGAATCGGCTCTGGTCTTTCTCCTTGCCAGTGGGCATCCATCCGTTTGGCCGTATCTTGAATCGCGTCAATCACCGCAAGAGCTTCCTCTCCTTGTGCTGGGAGCATCGCTTGAAACAAGGTCGGCTCTTCCAGTTTGACGATGCCTCGCCCGGTGATTTCTTCAATCTCCAATTCGGTCCTTCCCACAATCGAGCGCATGTCCGACTGGTCAATCAGATATAGAGCGACTTGTATTTTCATGTTAGATTGCAGCGGCATTTTCAGCGCATTCTGTCTGCCGGCGCTGATAGCGAGATGCACGCCGATGCTTGCTCCTTCGCGCGCAATTTGCGTAATCAGTTTCTCGAATTCCTCTCCAAAGTCCGCTTCCCGCACGGAATCAAAGTTATCAATCGCGATAAAGAGGTTCGGAACCGTTTCGCCGCTGGATTTTTCATACATGTCCATCGTGGCCACACCGTATCGGCTTAATTTCTGTTTCCGTTCCCGAATGGTGTTGGTTAAGAGACGCATCCACTTGCCTATTTTCTCCACTTCATCCATCAGCATCGTGTCGGCGACATGCGGAAAGTTTTTCAATGGCAATAAGCCGTTCGTGCCAAAATCCAATAAATACACATGCAGGTGTTCCGGGCTATGCTGTTTGACTAAATCCATAACCAGAGATTGCAGGAACGTTGATTTTCCGTATCCGGGACTGGAGAAAATCGCAATATGGCCATCCTTTGTCAGGTCGAGCGAATGCGGTTCCTGCGCCTGTAATTCCGGCTGGTCTAACAGGCCAATCATGGCATGCATCGGTTTTTTCGGTTCCTGCCAGGCTTCTTCAAAGTTCACCGGGTGCAAGTCTTCTGCATAGACACGCTCAGGTAACGGCGGCAGCCACGGTCGCGGCAATGGCTCAATCGCCTGCTCTTCTGCGTAATCGTGCATATAATCAATCACCGCTTCCAATTCGGTCGGTACTTTTTCAATCGATTCTTTTTTGTCCAGACCGCTTAAGTCTTCCGTTAAAATATCATACTGGCCCAGTTCGTTGATGGCGTAAATCGTTGTGTCCACTTGTTCGTGGTCTTCTTTATCCGGCACATAATCCGCACCGCTCCATGCACTTTGGAACAGTTCATAGATTTCATTATTGCCGACCTGTAAGTACGAGCGTCCAGGCAGAGTAATTTCCGCTGCATCCGGTGTTTTCAGAATTTCATTGGAATCACTCGCATTTTGGACTTTCAATGCCAGCTTGAATTTCGAGTTCGACCAGATCTGGTCGTCCACGACACCGCTCGGCTTTTGCGTTGCTAGAATCAGATGAATGCCGAGGGAACGTCCGATACGGGCGGTAGAGACAAGTTCTTTCATAAAATCCGGCTGTTCGGATTTCAGCTCGGCGAATTCGTCGGAAATCAGGAATAAATGCGGCATTGCTTCTTGCGCTTTGCCCTGTTTAAACAGCTTTTGATACTGGTTAATGTGATTGACGTCATGTTCCCCGAATAAGCGCTGGCGTTTTTTCAACTCCGCTTTAATGGAAGCGAGCGCACGCATCGATTGCACGTGATCGAGGTTGGTGATGGTTCCGAGTAAATGCGGCATATTTTTAAATAAGTTCGCCATCCCGCCGCCTTTATAGTCAATCAATAGAAAGGCCACTTCATAAGGATGGAAATTCACCGCAAGCGAGATAATGTAAGACTGAATGATTTCGGATTTCCCGGAACCGGTTGTTCCTGCGACCAGACCGTGCGGCCCGTGCGCTTTTTCATGCAGGTTTAAATTGACAATATCGTCTTTTCCGCGCAAACCCAACGGCACAGCCAAACTCTTATAGGTTTCATTCTCCTGCCACCGTCTGGCTATCCGAAGCTCTTCCACTTTTTCTATTCCGTACATTTCCAGAAAGGAGACACTTTCTAGAATAGAGTTTTTCAGGCTCTGTAAGTGATTCAATGGTGCCAGGGCTCGAGAGACGTCTTCCTTCTGAAACCCTTGTGGAAAGTGGTCCAAGGTAAAATGTTTATTGACCAGTTCCCCTTCTTCCAGTAAAATATTCCCGTTTTTGATGTCTCTGATATCAACGACAGTTGTCACATGTTCTGGCAAGGATTCCATCACATCCTGGACAAAGACTAGAGAAACACCGAGTTCGCTTGGATCTTCATTGAAAAATTCCATGATGGTATGGTCTAAAATAAGTTTCTCATCTGTAATCAAAACAACATAATGCGGTTTGAAATAGGTTTTTTCATTTTTATTTGATTTCTCATCTAAAACAAGCTGACGTTCTTTCAGAATTTGATACAGAGAATGAAGCACCTGGTCGCGGGAACGTTCATGGTACACAAAACCGCGGATGTTCACGCCCTGCAGACTGGCATGTGGCAGCCAGCGCATCCAGTCCCATTCCTTCTTTTCTTCTTCTGGGAAAATCGTGATAAATTGGACATCATGGTAGCTGTGGAAAAGTGCTGCCTGCATCACTAATAATTGCAATTGTTCCAGAACCAGATGACGTGTGCCGATATAACCGACTGGCCCGTTCATCAGAGAAGTCACCACAGGAACGTTTTCGATTTCCCTGTATTGCGAATAAAGCTCACGGGATGCATCGACGAGTTCATCTTTCTCTTTATCGAACTCTTCATCTTTAAAATCAATCTCAAAACTTAAATCCACCTTGCCGAGACCAACACGATAATGGAGAAAATCATGGTGAAATAATGTTTTTTCATATATTCTCGCATTGACTTCCTTAGCCATCTGACGGATTTGTGCAACATTCGGATAATGGTAATTCAACGCATGCCGCTGCTCTTCTGTAACATGATACAATTCTTCTGTCTTACGTTGTAAGTATTCTCGATAGGTCTTGTCACGTTCTTTCATATCCGCTTTATACTTTCTCACATTTTTCACATAAGATGTGATGGCAAAAATAATGGTGGTGACGGTCATCGCCAGCATCACAATAATAAAGATGCCTCTTGGCTGAATAATCGATACAATAACCAATGCCGCAATCATGACTAGCGGCGGGACAATAGTACGTCCGAGCTGTTCACTCGGCTTCGATGGCTTGCCCGCAGGTTTGGCAATAACGTGTTGATCTGTCGGTTCTCTATAAATAATTCTTGGGGAGCGATGGTAAGATTTTAATAGAGATATAGTAATTGAAATAACGAATAGCCATATTTTAATTTCGATATATTTTCAGTTTTATTAACCGATTATATGATACAAGCGTGAGATGCAAGAATGGAAAGAGTGTGGATGATACAAGTTGTTATAATACTAGTTTCTACTAAAGCGAGAAGAATTCATAGGGGATTGGACTTATGCTCTTTGCTGAGCAAGTCATTGAATCGACACTTGTATGTTATATAAATATATGTAAAATTGCCAATCTCTCAAGATAGAATAAAAGAAAGAATGGCGGTAATTCAAAAGTCAGTTGTAAGTGTCGTAGCTAAAGATTTAATGACTAAAATTTAAAAATATCTCCGAAAATCATATAATAACGAAGTAAGAGCCAGTAGTTAAACCGGCTCTCACTTTTATAATTTATTTTATTAAGATTTAAATTTTCTATAGAATTTAGGAACGAGTAACAGCAAACCTCCAGATAGAGCAACTAATCCACCAAGCAGAACCATATCAAAGTTATTAGTAGACGTATTCGGTAGCTCGCCACCCTGTTCTGCTTTTTCTACGCCGTTTTGTTCAGCATCTTTTTGGTAGCTATTTCCATCATCATTACTGTCTCCACCGGTAATCGTTGTACTGCTATCCTCAGAATCTTCTTTTTTGCTGGTGTTGTCATCTTTTTCGTTAGATCCATCTTCTCCGCCGGTATTGTCTTCTCCTTCGTCAGAGCCATCTTCCCCGCCGGTATTGTCTTCTCCTTCATCAGAGCCGTCTTCCCCGTCAGTGTTGTCTTCTCCTTCGCCAGATCCGTCTTCTCCGTCGGTATTGTCTTCTCCTTCGTCAGATCCGTCTTCTCCGTCGGTATTGTCTTCTCCTTCATCAGAGCCATCTTCCCCGTCGGTATTGTCTTCTCCTTCATCAGAGCCGTCTTCCCCGTCGGTGTTGTCTTCTCCTTCGCCAGATCCGTCTTCTCCGTCGGTATTATCTTCTCCTTCGTCAGATCCGTCTTCTCCGTCGGTATTGTCTTCTCCTTCGTCAGAGCCGTCTTCCCCGTCGGTATTGTCTTCTCCTTCATCAGAGCCGTCTTCCCCGTCGGTATTGTCTTCTCCTTCATCAGAGCCGTCTTCCCCGTCGGTGTTGTCTTCTCCTTCGCCAGATCCGTCTCCTCCGTCGGTATTATCTTCTCCTTCGTCAGATCCGTCTTCTCCGTCGGTATTGTCTTCTCCTTCGTCAGAGCCGTCTTCTCCGTCGGTATTGTCTTCTCCTTCATCAGAGCCATCTTCCCCATCGGTATTGTCTTCTCCTTCATCAGAGCCGTCTTCCCCGTCGGTATTGTCTTCTCCTTCAGGACCTTCCTCTGGTGATAACACACTTTCCTTTGCACCAGATATATTATTAAGATCAACCCCACTACCCTCAGCTACCAAAGCTGATTGAAAGGTATAATCTCCTAGTGCAATGGGGAAATTTCCTTCTTGGAAAATTGGCACATTGAAATCGAAGTTTCTCAAATTAGTGATTTGATTGTCTTCTAAAAATCCATAAAGATTAAACTCAATACTGTTTGTCTCACGATTAATCGTTACATAATCGGCTGGGGTATGATCATTGGAATTTATTGCCCCTTCCTCACCATTTTCATCCACAAAACCGCCAGTCATCATAAAATTACCAGAATTATACTGACCTCCAGTTAATCCATTTTCAAAAGCAGGATCATCGAAAACATAACTCAATTCATCTGGAAGTTTAACAATATAAGCTAACGATGAATAGTCATCCAGATTAATTTCAGTTCCTATTTCCAAATCACTATTGAAATTATAGTTTGTTACTCCGTATTCCTCGTTATAGAGAGGATAAAAGTATGGCGAAACATCTTGTCCCATTAAATCACTTGATTCAGCATGTGCTACGGAGACACCAAACGTCTTTTGAAAAGCATCATCGCTTAATACATTGGCTGCTGCGGGTGCTCCGACTCCCAACGCTAATGAAGCTGACAGCGTAATTCCGGCCACCTTTTTAGCATAACGCTTCCTGTTTCTGTCCATAAGTTTTTTGTAATCGTATTTTGGCATAGAATATGTACCTACCTTTCCTGTTATTATGAAATTTTAACTAAAAAAAATGAACTATGGATACGTTACCAAAAAATAACATAGAAAATCAAGACTTTTTATTATTTTTTTAGAATTTTTTATTTAGAGTTAATCTTTCTATTTAGAGTAAGTATTCATTATTAAAAAGTAAAGTAATCCCTTTTAGTAGCAATATATAGATAGAAACATCCATAATTTGGTTATATACTATTCCTTCTTTCGTTCTATATCCTCTTATTCAATTAAGTAACAGGAACTGTAATTTTTAATGATGTAGGTATTTATCTTTAAATTGGAACCGATTTTCAAATTTAACCATTTAAGCTTATTAAATTATGATATTATTATATATATTTCAAAAAATGGAGGTATTTGATGTCAAAAAGAATGCTTTATGTTCTTCTTGCAGTAGTATTTGCACTTATTTTAACTGCTTGCGGATCCAGCGATGATGAAGAAGCTGTTGATGCAGAAGAACAAGAAACAAATCAAGAAGAAAACGAAACAGAAGAGGAGGCAGAACCAGAGGAAGAGACAGAAGATGCAGAACAACCTGAACAAGAAGAAAACGAAAATAATTCTTCCGATGAAGCAAATGTAGAGCGAGAAGAAGATTCTGAAGAGGAAGAGCAGTCTCAAACAGATTCTTCTAATGCTGATTTTGACGCATTAATTTCTACAATGGAGGAAGAAACAGAAGGTAACGCTACACAACTTTTTGAGAACGATGAATCTCAGTCTCATGAAATGGAAGGCTTAACATTAACATTGGACGCATACCAACTAGTAGAATTAGAGGATTTCCATACCAATTATAGTATTCCTTTTGGGGACCAGACAGATGGAGGCGTTATCCTGGCAAAGTATACGGTAAATAATGATTCAGATCAGGATTTACATTATATGCCGTCACTGGACATAGACTATGTCGGAGCAACAAAAATATATTCCAATTATCGGGAACTTCTTCCTTTAGATGAACAATTACCAACTGTATTATCACCTGATAATGATTACTTAGTAGAAGCTGGAGAGGAAGTAAGCGGGTATATTGCTTATCCGTTTAGCCAAGATGAATTGGATGATATCTTAGCAGAAGGCAATGTTGTTGTTGACGTACCGACACCAACTACCGATGTTGACGACTTTTCTTCCAATATTGGCTCTGGATCTGAATTCAGTCTTCCTTTAGACGATGAAAATGTGGAACAAAATGCAGATACAGAAAGTCAGGATTTTTATCAAGATAGTATCAGTGCTGAAAATTTAGGTGATAAAGAAATGATTGAACAGGATGATGGAATGGACCAAAGTGAAGATCTGAGGGATGTTACCATTACATTAGAAGGTTATCAATTTGTTGATTTCACACCTAATGCCGAAGAAGCCATTCGTTATGATGATCCAGACAGCGTTGTGGCAGCTACAATAAAAATGGAAATTGATAACCAAGGGGACGAGGATATTGGTTTAAGTTCTCTTACCTCAACACTTACCGTGAACGACGGGTCACAGTATCTTATAAGTGAAGGTATGTTGGTTCCATATGACAACAGCAGCAGTATTCCAGCAGGTGAAAAAGATGAATTGCTGCAAACTTTCTTAATGGATAAGGAAATGTATGAAGAAATTTGGAAAGATAAAAGTATGGAATTGGAAGTTGGCCCAATGAGAAATATGGATGCAGAAGATATATCCAAAGGACATGAAGTTACTTTCCAGCTCAAATAAGCAAAAAGAGAAAGACGAATGGATGTTACACCATTCGTCTTTCTCTTCCTCAACGCATCACAGCCCCGCCCGAAATTTTCACCGATTCGCCAACAATATTCTGTGCCGCATCTGTCAGCAGAAAAGCGATTGTATTTCCCACTTCTTCCGGAGTTGTGATTCTTTCTGAAGGCAAAGATTCCTCCGCCGTTTGTTTTACCTGCTCATACGATTGATTCGTTTTTTCTGCATTTGCTTGAAACAATTTCTGTACCATTTCCGTATCGACAAAACCGGGACAAACTGCGTTGACACGGACATTATAGGCAATAGCTTCCAACGCCATGGACTGTGTCCAGCCAATCATCGCAAATTTAGAAGATGCGTAGGCGCTGTTTCCGTGCGTGCCCCGCAAACCGGATAGAGATGCTACATTGACAATGTTTCCCTGCTTCTTTTCCTGCATTTCCTTATATATTTCTTTGCTTAAACTAAATGCTGCTAAGTAGTTCACATGAAGCATTGATTCAATATCGGATTCTTCCAATTGATCTACGGTCTTTTTTCCGGCAATACCGGCTGCATTGACCAGGTCGGAAATAAACCCAAGCGCTTCTCGGGCATTGCTGACTAATTGCTCTCTTTCTTCTTTATCTGTTATATCCGACTTCTGCACAAATAGGTTTGAAGCATCGGTTAATACTTGAAGTTCCTGCTCGAGATGTGCAAGTTTATCAGTATTCCGTCCGGTAATCGTTACTTTCGCGCCCATCTGCGCCACGATTTTTGCTGTTTCCTTTCCTATTCCGCCCGTTGCCCCGGTGATAACAATATGTCTTCCTTTTAATGCATCCTTTGAAAATATAGCCATTCTTCCTGCTCCCTTCCACGATTTTTTGATATAATTATTTTTCATTATAACATGTGCATTCTTTTTTCAAATTATTTTGTCGATATAGAATGTCTCGCCATTGACAAAAGCCCATAATTAGGTTAAATTACTAAAAGCGAATGTTTTTAATATATCAATCGAATTTTATTCGTGTTTAGGAGTGTTTTAAATGGAAAATGTGTTTGATTACGAAGATATCCAATTAGTTCCCGCAAAATGTGTGGTGAATAGCCGCTCAGAATGTGATACCTCCATTGAGTTTGGCGGAAGAAGATTTCAATTACCAGTGGTTCCTGCCAACATGCAGACGATCATTGATGAAAATATCGCAACGTATTTAGCTGAAAATAACTATTTCTATATTATGCACCGCTTTGAGCCGGAAAAGCGTGTTGATTTTATTAAAGACATGCATGAAAGAGATTTAATCGCTTCTATCAGTGTCGGCGTGAAAGAAGAAGAATATCGTTTTGTGGAAGATCTTGCTGCTGATAATCTGGTTCCGGAATATATGACAATTGATATTGCCCATGGTCATTCGGAAGCGGTTATGAATATGATTAAGCATATTAAATCCCATTTACCGGACATCTTTTTAATTGCCGGCAATGTCGGTACCCCGGAAGCAGTCCGCGAGCTGGAACATGCCGGTGCAGACGCTACCAAAGTCGGGATCGGACCTGGTAAAGTATGTATTACTAAAATTAAAACCGGTTTTGGTACAGGCGGCTGGCAATTGGCTGCATTGCGCTGGTGTGCAAAAGCTGCCAGCAAACCAATTATTGCTGACGGCGGTATCCGCACCCATGGGGATATTGCAAAATCCGTACGTTTCGGTGCTTCCATGGTGATGATCGGTTCTTTATTTGCCGGTCATGAAGAGTCTCCTGGTGAAACAGTTGAAAAAGACGGAAAGAAATTGAAAGAGTATTTCGGTTCTGCTTCTGAATTTCAAAAAGGGGAAAAGAAAAACGTGGAAGGCAAAAAAATGTATGTGGAACATAAAGGTGCACTCCAAGATACCTTGACAGAAATGGAACAGGATCTGCAATCCGCTATTTCATATTCCGGCGGAAAGCATGTTGATTCCGTCCGTACGGTAGACTATGTTGTTGTGAAAAACTCTATCTTTAATGGCGATCAAGTATTTTAATAAAATGACTATGAAAAAAAGCTTATGTCTGGGAACATAAGCTTTTTTTCGTGCTTTAAAACCTTCCTGAACGGAATATCGCAAAGATAAGCCATATAAACATCAGCACCGCCACGACGAAACCAATTTCAATAACTGGGAAACTCCAGAAATAAGATGCTTCTCCGGAGATAGCGGAACCAATAATTAAACCAACCATAATAATACTGAAAGATAACAGGACAATACTAAAAGATAAACGGTTACTGATTCTATCCAGCTTCTTCAGAATCATATCCACTCTGGAAACGGATATTTCCAAGGGAACCTTTCCTTTACGTATCAGCTTATACAAAGCATTCACATGTTCTGGAAAATCTAAAACAATGTCTTTATAATCGTCGGCCTGTTCATAGATTTCCTCTGCAATTTTTTTCGGGCGGTATTTCTCTTTAATCAGTCGTTTGGCGAAAGGCTGTGCAATTTTCACAATACTAATATCCGGATCTAATCTTTCGACGGTACCTTCCAGCGTTATCAGCGTTTTCCCGACTAACGATAAATCAGCCGGAATACGAATTTGGTGTTTGGAAGCCACACTGAACAAATCATTTACTGCTTCGCCCAAGCTGACTTGGCTGAATGGAATGTCATAATATTTATCCCGGAGTTCTTCAATATCTGCACGCATCATGTCATCATTGACCTCATCAGGAACAACACCCATTCGATAAATGGACTTCACAATGGCATGTG
Source organism: Oceanobacillus locisalsi (assembly GCF_042675985.1). Classification (NCBI taxonomy): domain Bacteria; kingdom Bacillati; phylum Bacillota; class Bacilli; order Caryophanales; family Bacillaceae; genus Oceanobacillus; species Oceanobacillus locisalsi. The sequence continues at coordinate 29,488 of NZ_JBHTKK010000030.1, read as the reverse complement.
TATTTTGACGGGCCAGTGCGATAATCATATCCGTCAAATGATCCTTCATCAACGGAGTCAGCCGGCCGACCATTCCGAAATCCATAAATAACAATTGGTGGCCGGGCAGTATCATCACATTTCCCGGATGCGGATCTGCATGAAAGAACCCGTCCAGCAAAATCTGCTCAAATAGATTATGAATTAATCTTTCCGCAATCACTTTTGGCTGATAACCGTCCTGGATCAGCTGTACATTTTCATCCAATTTAATTCCTTTGACAAACTCCATCGTCAGGACGCGCCCGGTTGTAAATTTCCAATAAACGTCAGGGACTTTGACACCTTCCTGATCATTTTTAAAGTTCATTGCAATCTTATGCGCGTTCCGTCCTTCCAGCGTATAATCCAATTCAGCCAGAATCGATGCTTTGAATTCTTCAATGATTTCCGTAATCTTATATTGCTTGGCCCAGTCTAAACGTGTTTCAGCGAGTGATGCAAAATTCATTAAAATCTCTAAATCCGTATGAATTTTCTTCTCAATATTTGGACGCTGCACCTTCACAGCTACTTCTTCTCCGCTTTGTAAAACAGCTTGATGGACTTGTCCGATTGATGCTGCAGCTAACGGGGCTTCGTAAAATTCTTTAAAAATAGTGTGAACCGGCTCTCCTAGTTCTCTTTCTATAATTTCCTGTATCTCGTTATACGGAACTTGTCCAACCTGATCCTGCAGTTTTTCCAACTCTTTAATAATATGCTGAGGTATCAGGTCATTTCTGGTGCTTGCAATTTGCCCCAGTTTAACAAAAGTCGGTCCTAACTCTTCCAGAAAAAGCCGGACCCGTTCTCCTATTGTTTTACTATGTATTTCTTTTTTTCCTCTAAGTACCCTTTCAGGCAAGGAAACAGCCTTTTGCAGACCTAATTCTTTGACAATATAACCAAACCCATTACGGGAAAAGGCAACGAGGATTTGACGGTAACGTTGCATATGACGAATACGTGTATTAAAAATGACAGCTCCCTCCCTTCCTGTTTATTCCTATGTATAGTATACCCACTATTACTCATCTGAAAAACAACAATCTATTTTAGCTATTCATAAAAAATCTATGGTTGATATTATTCCATAAATAAGCTAATGAAGCTAGCGGAGGAAAAACACGGAGACTCCTATGGGAAAGCGTAGTGGGAAGACCCCGCAGGTAAAAAGCGGTCTTCTTTTTACCGAGGAGGCTGAGCGCAAGCCCATGGAAAGCGTAGTGTTTTTCCGCAGCGGTTGCTGTTATCAAAAAATAGGCATTAATCGCTTATAAATTTTGGTGTTAAACCTCTATTTGCAAAAAGGAGCTGTTTCTTTCAGAATATGATAACAGCTCCTCCATCCATGTTTATTTTCTTAAACGTGCCAGCAATATTTTTATATATAATCCAATCAACATACAAATAGAAGGAATAATAATAGCTAAATAAATCAATTGTCCATTTATAAAAGCAATATAGAGATATGGCAAGGAATAAAACATAAGCACTTCCGATACAAGCATCGGAACCAGTGTATACATTAGCAGATTAACAATAAAAACAAGAGACACTGATACTATATTTTTCAATAAGGACCCTTGGTTTTTCAAAGCCAACCCAAATAAAATATACACAATGAACATACCATAAAATATAATTTGCAGCTGATTGGTGAAAAGCACGGCAAACATCGCAAAGACACTCAGGAAAAAATGGAAAATCAGTGACGGAGCATTGCTTTGAAAATACAATTTAACACTGTTTTCTCCTTCAATGTTGCCAGACATTCAATCATCCTTTTACTTCTTTAACTTTGAATAGAACTTTTTAATTGCCGGTCTCTTTCATGCCGATCGATAGCCAGTTCAATTAACCTCTCTATCAGATCCGGATAAGCAATACCGCTTTCTTCCCATAGTTTTGGATACATACTTATTTTTGTAAAACCAGGCAATGTGTTAATTTCATTAATAATAATCGTATGATCTTCTTTTAAAAATACATCTACTCTAGCCAATCCCTCACAATTTAACGCTTCAAAAGCCTGAACAGCAGTCTGTTGAATCTGTGCTGCCACCTTGTCATCCAAACTTGCAGGAATTTCCAGGTTTGCACCCGATTCATCAATATACTTCGCTTCATACGAGTAAAATTCGACGGTTGGAAGTATCTCACCCGGAACGGAAGCTACCGGCTGTTCATTCCCTAAAACCGAACATTCTATTTCTCTTCCGCTGACAGCCTCTTCTACTAACACTTTATGGTCATATAGAAAAGCATCCTGAATGGCATGATAAAATGCTTCTTCGGTTTCCACCTTGTGTACGCCGACCGAAGAGCCTTGATTTGCCGGCTTAATAAATAACGGCGTGCCTAGTTCTGCAATAATAGCCTGATAGGATATATCATCTTGCTGTGCTTTTCGGAAACTGTAGCCTCTGGCAACATTCAAACCTGCATCCAGCAGTAAACGCTTGGCAATGTCTTTATCCATACTGATGGCGGAGCCGAGAACACCGGACCCGACAAATGGAATATTAGCCATTCGTAACATTCCTTGCAGACTGCCATCTTCCCCTAGCGTACCATGGACAATAGGAAAAATAACATCTAACTGATCGATGCTGACATCGGAATCCGTCTGGATAATCTGCTTTTCCTCTGCTCCGGGAATAATCGCAATGCCTTCTCCTGTTTTATTTAAAGCAATCAGGCTTGGATCTTCTTCATTGATTAAATAATGCGAACGATCATTCACATGCCAATTCCCCTGTTTATCAATTCCGAACAGGTAGACGTCATACTTATCTGCATCAATAGCTTCCACAATATTTTTCGCTGATTGCAAGGAAACCTCATGCTCGGATGATTTCCCTCCAAATACAATACCTACTTTTTTCTTCATTCAAATCCTCTCCTCGTTGACCCTGATGACATAATGTTATATGTAACATATCATATGTTTTTATATCCTAATTTGTTTGACCTGTATCGCTATTTTATCACAGAGTCCTTTTGGAAGGGGAGATGAATGTCCATAATTCATGAAAAGTACGTGTTTTCTGCAGAGAAGACACGCATCTGATCAGCAAAAAGAAAGCTGCAAAACCTATGATGACGATTTTCACAGCTTTCTTCTTTCCTTACTCGCGAATGGCCTTTTTTCGAAATAGATGGTCGTTGGAAGAGCGAATCTGCACATTGATTACCAGACCTATCATAATCAAATTGGTTATCAGCGAGCTTCCTCCATAGCTGATAAAAGGCAGAGTAATACCAGTGATCGGCATCAATCCGATGGTCATGGCAATGTTTTGGAAAACTTGGAACGCAAGAATGCCAATGATACCGACACAAAGATAAACACCAAATAAATTATCTGCTTCATGAGCAACCTTCGTAATGCGATATAAAAGCAGGAAATATAGCAAAATCAAAACACTTGCACCAATGAAGCCATATTCCTCTCCAATCACTGTAAAAACAAAGTCCGTATGGGCTTCCGGTACATTTCCGTTTTGAATTTGCATCCCCTGATTAAATCCGGATCCGCTTAATTGACCGGATCCAATCCCCATGATCGCCTGCTGGAGCTGATAGCCGTAGTCCGAGGCATACTCCGAAGGCTTTAACCATCCATAAATCCGGTCCATCTGATGCGATTGAAATAACCGTGAAAAAAGATCTTCATTATAAGCGAATAAAAAAACCAAACTGGAAATCGACGTCACAATCGCAATAAGGATCGGTAAAATCACTTTAACCGAAATACTGGAAACAATAATCATTGTAAATGCAATGGCCAATATAATCAAAGCTGATCCTAAATCCGGCTGCAAAAATATAAAAACAAACGGAATAAAGGTTGCTGCCAGTATTTTTACAGTTAATTGGACACTCGTTTTTAAAGACAGCTTGCGATTACCATATCTCTCGAGTAAAACTGCTAAGTAAATAATAAGAAATATTTTCATAAATTCAGATGGCTGTATCTCAAATACACCTAAATTTAACCAACGCTGGGAACCATTCCGAAAAACACCGAAAAAATGAACACCTATTAATAACACGACACCGATCGCGTATAGCCTAAATGCTTGTTTTCCCAAAAGCTCATAATCAAAGGAAACAATCCCCAGTATCATTAAAATACCGGCAATATACCAGATAACTTGACGGATCACAAAATAATAGGGCTGGGACTGCGCATACTGCCCCGAACCACTGTATACAGCTATTAAACTGATTATAAATAATAAAAATAAAATGGTGATGATATTGAAATCTAAATGATATTTCTTATGCTTCATATCTGAAAAACCTCATACTAATATTTATTGGAAAGAAAGCCCATGACTACCTGGACCGCTACAGCATCATCTAAATAACCGACTGGAAAAAGGTAATCTGGAATCACATCCGCTGTGCTGATAAAATAAATTAATGCAGCACCGATTAATACCAACTCTTTACGTGTTCCTTTTTTATGAAAAAAACGGTGAAAAAAAGTAGATATCTGCTTCATATAAGCGCCCTGATCTCCTGCGCTTTTTTTCTTTTCTTGAAATGTATCTAATATCAAGCGGCGTCCGGCTTCTGTTTCTGCCTTTTTCTCATAGTCATGCAGTTTCTTTTGTAATTTTTCCATTGAAAAAGATTCATAGTGTTCATCGGATTGTTTTAAGAAATGGTCAATCATCACAATGGAATCCTGTATATCGCTCGTTTGATCCTCTGCTGTTTTTACCGGCAGCCCTGTTTTATGCAGCAATGTATCAAATGGGATATCCAACGCTTTTGAAATTTCCATTAAATGCTGGTTGGTCGGTTTACGCTTCTGGTTAATAATTCGAGATATTGTGGAGACATTAATATTTGTTTGTTTACTTAATGCGCGCATGGAAATACGTTTTTTGTCGAGTTGTTCTTTTATATAATCTCCTATATTTTGGCTCATTTCTTCTCCAAACCCTTCTATCTTCAGATATGTCTCTTTTACTTACTCTACTATACGAGAGGTGTTGACAAAATGTCAAACACAGCAGCAACTTTTATTTCAGTCTCTAGATTGCCTACATAAGTTTGACGCTCAGAGCTGGACAGCTATATCTCTAGTTTGAGAATTTATTTTCGAAAAAAGTTAAACTTTCTTATCCTTTAAAAAAAGTATGTAAATGGAAAATAGAACATTTCCTTTTACATACTTTTTCATTATTTACTCAACAGCTGGCTTGTCACGGAATGCTGTTATCATTCTCTTGACGTTCTCTTAGTTTCTGTTTTCTTTTTAGCAGTACCACTGCAACTACAAATAACAGCAGGACGGTCGCAATAAAGCCGATAAACAGCCAATTAATCCCTTTATCTTCTTCTAAACGATAGACTTCCACTGATTCTCTTGGAATACCGATGCGGTAGCTGCCTTCTTCATTTTCACGAACTAAATTATCCTCTAAAATTCCGGTTAACTGCATGCCGGATGCGATATTATCTGTATCAATATAAGCAGACTCACTTCCATTATTAATTGCCACGTACATCTCTTCGCCTTCATAACTGCGGCGGAACACCAGCAAGGATGCCTCGGACCCGACATATTCAAAATCACCTAATCTTAATGAAGGGAATTCATTATGCAGGGAAGCAATTCGTTTATGAAATTCCTTTAAATCTTCATCCCCGCTATTAAAAGGAACAAGGCGCTGGGATTCTTCCGCGTCCATTCCATACATAGGAAGCTCTGTCCCCTGCGTCACCATGGTTGCGCCCGGCGTGGTATACATATACGTTAAAGCCAGCGTCCAGGCTGTCAGCGCGTTACGTTGATTTTCTGAGAAAGCATTGGTGAACCGCTCCTGTTGAAAACCGTCAATCTGCTTATAAAAATCGGTCGGAGAACCCTGCTCTTCCCACGCATCATAAATCGCAGAAACATCCCGGTCACTATCTGCAAACGTTTCGCTTAATACCTGGTTCAAATCCGGATTATTCATCAGGTCAAGCGATGTACTTTCCAGTAATTGTTCCGCTTCTTCGGTATCGGCAGCAGCTGCATCTCCAATCAGATAAAAATCCGAATCGTTTTCTTTCAAGGAAGCTGTCAATTCTTCGATAAATGCCTGCGGCGCCACATCTACGTCCTGCAGGTTAAACCCGTCCACGTCTGTTTCTTCCTGCCAATACAAAGCAACATCTACCATGTATGCAGCCGCTTCCGGATTGGTTAAATCAAATTGGACCGTATCGGACAACCAGGCATTATCCGTATCCGGCGTCCCCTGCCACCAGTCTTCTGAATCTGCATCCTCTGTTAACGGATTCGTATCAGCAGCATAGTTCAACACCAGATCCATAGTTATCTTCATATCACGGTCATGTACTTCGGATACAAGGCGTTCAAAGTCTTCCATGGTTCCAAATTGCGGATTGACCTGATAAAAATCATCCACCCAATAACCGTGGTAGCCGTTTTCCTTATTATCCATAATCGGCGATACAGAAATCGTTGTAATGCCTAAATCTTTCAATTCATCTAAATGATTGATAATTCCTTGGAAATCACCGCCATGATAATGATCAGGGTCATCAATATCTATCTCTCCTTCTATACTGGTATCCCCGTTATTAAAGCGGTCAATGAGTATTTCATAGAATACTTCATTATGTATATCTTCATTCTGCGCATGAACAGGTGCTTGCCACATGAACATACTTATCACAGCAGCAATCCCGATACTTATTTTTTTAAACATAGATGTCTCTTTCCCCCTATTAATAACAAAATCTGCCCTTTTTATTTACTCTCTCTATTATCACTTATTTTCTTTAAAAATCATACCTTGATGAAAATATGTAAAAAAGCGTTCACAATTATCTCCAAGAACTTCCAAGCAAATAAAGTGCCCCAGCCAATTTGACCGAGGCACTTTATGTACTTCTTTTGTTCTGAATCCATTTTTATTTTAGAAATAAAAGCCCATCGGCAGACGGAAGAATCCTAAGACAATCACAATAATCAGTGCGATAGCAAACTGAATCCATTTTCCTGTGGTACCTTTCCCTTTTTTCAAGGAAACCAGGATTAATTCCATCATCACAACCAGCCACAGACCGGCAAGTGATTTAACAATGGCTTCTCCAAGTTCCGGCATACCAAAGCCTTGAATATAATCCCAAGTCAATAAACCGCCTGTAATGATGATAAATAAATACACCAGACGCAGAATCATATGAACAATGGTTGCAGGCTTCGTGCTGCTTTTCTTATAAAGAATCAAAGCAACAATAAAAAGAATCAATCCCAAAGCCCACGATGTAATATGCATGTGTGTCATTTATGTCCCCTCCTTCATTATGTTATTCATACAGATTTTACTCATCTTTTACATTTGTAACAAAAATGACGAATAATTCGTTTTCAATGATACCATTTTCTTCCCCAAGATGACATTTTAACGTATTATTGTCAACAAATCGCCATGATTACCGTTTGAGCGGCTGCATCTTTTTATACGTAATGGAACGCCACAGCCATTCCACCGGACCAAACCGGAAATAACGGAGCCAAATGACACTCCCCGCTACTTGCAAGAAGAAAATCCCGACCACAACGCCAATCTGCTGGACAGGACGCATATCTCCATACAAACCAAGTCCAAAACCGTAAAACAGCCAAACGGCTACAACGGACTGCAGCAGATAATTGGACAATGCCATTTTCCCGATAGGCGTCAGCATGCGTAGCACCTTCTGCATCGGACGCTTTTGCCATAATAAGGTAATGGATGTAAGGTAAAACATCGCCGATGCTGTCCCGCCGACATTATCCTGCATAAGTGCAAACCAAGTCGGATTGCCAAATGCGTATGGTCCGATTTTAAATACAATAAATCCAAGCAGCGAAATCAGCCAGGCTTTTTTCAAAATGGATGTAAACTGGAGCGGGTCATGAAACCATCTCTTCCTTGCCAAATACATTCCGAATAAAAACAAAGGAAGAAAAATAAACGGAAACATAATCAATCCATTGATTCCATTGGACATTTGCCAATCCTGAGCGTTCTGCGTCAGAATCGCAGAAACATCGCTGGAACGATAGGCTTGATAAGCCTGATTGATTTCTGCTGTAAAACGCATATCCATAAAATCCCGCATGGCAAACTGCATTCCTGTTAAAAGAAGGGTTGAAATCCCTAATAAACCAATTGCCCAGCCTAACAGTATGTTATCCTCACTATTTAAAAACAAAAGCAGCAAGAATCCGATTGCTCCATATGTTAACAGAATATCTCCGCTCCAGATGGCAAAAGCATGAATCAATCCGAACACGATTAATGCTCCTAACCTGCGCCCGAAAAACGTATACGGCGACATATGCTTTTTATCCAAACTGTCCTTTTGTATTTGAATTCCAAAACCAAAAAGAATCGAAAATAAGGTATAAAAACTTGCTTGAAAGAATATATCAATAAAAATCAGGCTGAATTGGTCCATAGCAGCAGGCCAAGCATCTTCAGCTCCTCCGTAAAGGAAATAAGGGGCTGAAAACGCACCGATATTGACCATAAATATCCCAAAAATCGCAAACCCTCTTGCTGCATCTATCCATTCCAGCCTTTTATTTACTTGGTAAGGTTGCACGCATTATTCTCCTTTAATCAGCAGACCATTGGAAAAGAAATAAAGATAAGATTCCGTAACAGGCTGCTTCCAGATTTCTTCAATCGCATAACGGTAAAGTTCGAGCTGGGTTTTATACCGTTTCCTCAACTTGTCTTCTACTTTCTCTTTTGCAGTTTCTGTAATATGGTCTGTTTTATAATCAAGAATAATCCAGCCATCCTCTGCAGGGAGAATACAATCAATTACACCCTGGATGAGTACTTTTTCGCCCGGATTTTCCTGCCAGTCGGCATACACTTTTTCTGCCGGCAGCATCAGGCTGAAAGGTACTTCTTTAAAGATATGATCTGCATGATAGATGCGCTGTGCCATTTCCGATTCTAAAAAGAAAACAATATCCGCCGTCGATACACTTTCTGCTTCCGGCGCAGTCATCTTCTCTTCCAGAACCAGTTTTTCTATAAATTCCGCGACTTCCTCGTTCGTGAACGGACGTTTCAAAGGAAGATGCTGCATCACCGTATGCAGCGCTGTTCCTTTCTCTGCTGGCGTTAATTTCTTTTCTTCCAGCATAAATCGCGGTCTCTTCGTAATTGGACGAGAGGTGGATTTTGGAATCATTCGTTCATCACTGTACGTATCTTTCTGTTCCTGCTGGCGTTTCAATTCGGTAACCGATTGTTTCGCCCGGGAATGAGCAGCCTGCTGATACGGGTACTGGTAAGAAAGGCGCTGGTCTACCCAGGCAGCTGTTTCTTTATCTTCCAATGTAATCTGCTGCCAATTGCTAATCTGCGTTTTTAAGGCTTCCTGTTTTTCCTGTACTTGATTCTCAAACGAAACAATATCTTTACTCGAATGAATCGTTGCTTTCCACCTGGATGAATCCTGAATAATATCGGATGAAACCTGGCCGCCTATCGCTTCGTTCCGTAAAGCTTCCCCCTGCTGATGTCGGATAAGTGCAGGACCAACCCAATCCAAGTAGGTCTTTGCACCAGTCCGGAAATACGCCGGCAATAGCCAGTCGGCATGATGTGTCAGCCAGGACCAGGCAGTTTTCCGTTTCTCTGCAGAAGGAACCGTTGCTACCATAAACAACTTTTCCTCCGCACGTGTTAAGGCCACGTATAATAAACGAATTTCTTCAGATAACTGTTCGCGTCTTATTTTTTCCCTTATCGCATGATAAAACAAGGTAGGATATTGAATCCGTTTCTCCGGGTCAATATACTTGCTGGCAAACCCTAAATCTTTATGAAGAAGATACTTTTGGTTTAAATCCATCATATTAAAGGCTTTATTCATACCGCCAAGAATAACCACCGGAAATTCTAACCCTTTACTTTTATGGATGGTCATAATCCGGACCACGTCTTCCTGCTCGCTGAGTGCACGCGCAGCCCCTAAATCTTTTTGTTCTTCTTCCATTCTTTCAATAAATCGCAAGAACCGGTATAAACCGCGGAAAGAGGTTTCCTCATAACTTCTTGCCCGATCATACAGAGCCCGTAAATTCGCCTGACGCTGTTTTCCTCCGGGGATGCCGCCGACAAAATCATAATAGCCTGTTTCTCTGTAAATTTGCCAAATCAATTCGGACAGTGCTCCTTGCTGAGCGGATTGTCTGAATTGTTCCAGCATTTCCTGAAACGCTTTTAACTTCTCGGTTACGTCTGTATCTTCTTTTTTCATATACGCCAGCAGCGCATCATAAAAATTGCCGTGCCGGTTCGCTAAGCGGATGGAAGCAAGGTCATTTTCCTGCAGCCCGACCACAGGAGAGCGTAATACGGCAGCCAGCGGGATATCCTGGCGCGGGTTATCGATGATTTTCAGCAAACTAATCATCACTCTGATTTCAATCGCTTCAAAATAACCGGATGTTAATTCAGCATAGGCAGGAATGCCCTGCTTTTTTAGTTCATCCATAATGACAGGAGCCCATGTCATGGAGCGCATTAAAATAACGATATCGCGATACATCAGATTACGGTTCTGTCCATTTCCTTTATCTACCACTTGCATGGGCGTTCCGCTCTCTCCGGTGCCAATCCATTCCTGAATTTTTTGGGCATAAGCACGTGCTTCCAGCTGTGCTTTTTCCAAATCTTCCTCCGATTCTTCCCCTTCCTCTGACTTCTGTTCTGGAGCGGATTCATCAATCAGCAATAATTCCGGATCAGAATCAGAAGGAAAGTCATCGTACACGCGATTACCATAAATCAGTTCGGCATCTTTATCATACGCAATATCCCCGACTGCTTCATCAAAGATTTGACGAAACAAATAGTTTGCAGACGTTAATATATCAGCGCGGCTCCGGAAATTCCGGTTCAGGTCAATACGTTCCGCCGGGTGATCTTTTGCCGCAAATTGTTTATATTTTTCAATGAACAAGGAAGGTTCTGCGTGCCGGAATCCGTAAATGCTTTGTTTGACATCGCCTACCATAAACATATTCCCGTCATCTTCGGGATTACGGACAAACTGCAGAATGCTCTCCTGCACCAGGTTGGTATCCTGATATTCATCAACCAAAACTTCCTTGTATTGTTTTTGCAGCTGCAAAGCAATGGAAGAAGGCTCTGATAAATGCCCTTCTTGATTCGTTTCTGATAAAATATCCAGGCAATAATGTTCCAAATCATTAAAGTCCACAATCGCCTGCTCTTTTTTACGTGTTTGGAAAACATCCATGTAGCGTTCCACCATCGAAGTCATCTGCTTCAGAACCGGCGCCATTTCCTGCATATCTGCAATATGGCCTTCCAGGCTCCGGGCAAACCATTTCTCTTTCATGTTGTCCCATCTGGCTTTGACTTTGTTGCGGAAGGATTTCACCTGTTCCCGTTTTTCCGGATTATCCTCTACTTTTTTTCTGGATAATGCTGCAAATTTCCCTTCATGGACAAATTGATAGAATGCATCCCAGTCTGCTAATTTATCAGCAGCTGCTTCCAGCATCGCTTTATCCTGTTCCAGCGCATCCAGATAATGATAGGGCCCGTCCGGCTCTCGTGCCATGCTTATCGCCAATGCATTTTCCTGTTTCATCGCATTCAACTGGTTAGCGATTTCCTCTTTGACGTCTTGCAGCCAAGGAATGGTCTTTTCTGTCCAGTCTTCTTCTATTTCATAATTCGCAGTCAATTGATGCAGCCACTTTTTTGGAGATGGATGCTGCACTGCAAAATTGGCTGTTCGTAAAATTAATTCTTCCACATCTTTATCACTGCGGTCATTGGAGAAACGATTCACCACTTCAAAAAACTTCTCCTGCTCCGGGTTTGCGTCATCGTACCAATTTTCCAGGAGGTCATCCAGGACCTCCCGCTTAATCATATCCATTTCGATATCATCTGCAATCCGGAAAGAAGGGTCTAAATCTACCATATATGCATTCTTTCGTACAATATCCAGGCAAAAGGAGTGCAATGTTGAAATAGACGCTCTTTGCAGTAAAGACAGCTGTTTTTTTAAATGGAGCGATCCAGGCTTTTCTGCTAATGCCTTTTCTAAAGCAGACCCGACCCTGGTCCGCATCTCCTGGGCAGCAGCATTTGTAAAAGTAACGACTAATAATTCGTCGATATTCATCGGATCTTCTTCTGTTAACAGCTTCTGAATAATACGCTCTACCAGGACAGCTGTTTTACCGGAACCGGCGGCAGCGGCAACGAGCATATCAGATCCGCTCTCGTAAATTGCCCGTTCCTGTTCTTCGGTCCATTTAGCCACGTTTTTCCCCTCCTTTTAACAGATTCATCACTTCTTTTTCTTTCATGTTTTCTATTTTTCTATAATGATTTCCTTCTAAAACCGGATCAAACTGACAAACGGCATGAAACGGACAATACGTGCATGCTTCGGCGTCCTTTTTTTGAAACGGATTAATTTCCACTCCGCCGGAAGTCATATCGAGTCCAGCTTGTTTCAACAATCCATGAATATGATTTTTTAATTGGGCAAAGGTATCTTCATCTGCAATTCTGGAACGCGAGCTAAACGTGCCGTCTTTTTTCAGCCCGGCAGGAATGATATTACTGGTTCCTGTATCTAATGATTCATCCATCATTTTGGCAATTTCTTCATCAGATAAGAGCAACCCTCTCATTTTATAAGATTTAAAGATTTGTGCTTCGATATCACTGTCTGTTGTTTCGTTATCGAGATTAATCATTGGATTATGCACATGGAAATATAGTACCCCTGCCGGATTTGCCTGCTGTCCGAGCCATTTTTCAGAATGGGTCAGCACAACATCCAAATATGTCAGCATTTGCAACGCAAGCCCATAGTAAACCTCCAGCAAATCCAGAGCGCGTGAACTGGATTTATAATCGATAATCCGTAAATATAAATCCTGGTGCAGTTCAGCTTTATCGACACGGTCAATCCTTCCGCGCAGCATCAGCTCATAGCCGTTTTCAAGCGGTAATATAAGCGGCGGCAGCGAACTGTCATTCTCTCCAAAGCTAAGTTCCAAGCCGATCGGGCTGAATTCTGTCTGCCTGGCCTGTTCACTTAATACAAATGCAGCTCTGGCTATAATCTCTTCCAGCTTTTGCTGAATAAATGTATAACGGTTCGAACTGTGCAATATTTGGTGCTGCAAAACAGGAGATAACTTCTGAATTGCACGATGCGCATAATTGGCTGATGTTTCTTTGGTAAGGTGCTTGAAATCGGATTGTTCTTTCTGCACCCAATCTGTGATTAAGCGTAACGCTTCATGAAACAATTGCCCAATATCCGGCGCGTCCAATTTGTACGTTTCCCGTTCCTTTAAATTCAAGCTGTAGCGGGCAAAATGCTGGTACGAGCAACGATAATAAGATTCCAGCCGGCTGACACTGGCCTTGATCTGTTTTGGATACAATTCTTCGGCTGTTTCTTTTTGTAATTGTTCCGGCTGATTTTTATAGAACAGACCTTGTAAGATGCGGTAGGTCATGCTATATTCCGATTGGTTCTTTACATACCAGTTGTAAACAGCAAACCAAGCACGGTCTATGTCATAGCCTCGCTGCAATTTGGCCAATTGTGTTGTCAAAGCGGACCTTGTTTTCGTTTTTGTTGTAATAAATCGCGTCGTATCTGCAGCATCTTCCACATCTTGAAATAATACATGTTCCTGACATGCCGGGAACAAATCCTCGATTCGATGAACCACTTGCGAAGGCACCTTTGCTTTCCCTTCCTCATCACTGATTGGATAACTGATCATCAACTTATCTTTCGCTACTGTTAAAGATAAATAAATATAAAACCAGTCATCCAGCAGCTGCCGTTGTCCATTATCGGCAAGTTTTAAACCATTTTGCTCCAGCAAATCTCTCTCTTCATCATCAATCATTCCGTCAATTTGGGGCTTCATCGGCCATATTCCTTCATTGACACCAAGCAGAAAAGCACAGCGGACATCAGACATCCGCGACCTGTCAATTGTACCCACTAAAACATGATCCATTGTCGGCGGAACATGGGAAAATTCCAATGCTTCCAGCCCGGCATTTATCGAGGTATTAAAAGTGGACATATCCAGTTCTTCATCACCGGCTATTTCTACCATTTCATCCATCAGTTGAATTACGGCATCCCATACTTGCTGCTGTTCTCTTCCTCTTTCAGGGATTCCCTGTTCATCAAAGGCAGCCTGCATTTCTTCCAGTTTTTCAGGAACGCCCAGCGACTCCAGCCACATAAAAATAGCTTCACAGCGTCCTTTGACACTTGCTGCATCTCGGAACTCGGCATCAAATGAACGGAGCGCATCTGTGATTTGATCCCGGTAGCGATTGATTTTTTCCTGCATTTCGCTTTCAAAGCTCGTCTGTGCCGCCTCGTCAAAACCGCGGAATCGTTGATATTTCCACGGTTTATCTGTAAGCCATTGTTTCCGGTATCGAATACCATATTCGATAGTATAGTTCTCCAATTGATCGACCGCGTCATTGGTTAATGGAAATTCCGCATCACTCGCAGGTATAAAACCTGTTTTTAAAACACGGAAAATCGCATCTGACCGCCAGCCATTTTCAATTGCCTCCAGCATCGAACGGATGAGTTCAATTAATGGATGATGCAGCATGGAACGTTTCTGGTCGATAAAGACCGGAATATCGTAATCGCCAAAAATCGTCTCAATTAAATCATCATATACATCCGATTGTCTTACTAGAATGGAAATATCCCGGTAACGGTAACCTTCATCTCTGACAAGCGAGAGAATATTCGAAGCAACACCTTCTACTTCTGCACGGGGATGTACTGCTTCTGCGATTTGAATCGGCGCATCCGCTGTATATTCCGGTGATGGCCGAACATCAAAGTTTTGTTCCAAATGTGCAAAAGAAGGACGATCTTGGAATTGATCCTTTAGCGGGTTTAAATGAACGGGCTGTTCCAGAGAAATACCATTTTCTTCGGCAACTGCTGACAGCTGCTGATAGGTTTGGTTCGTCTGATAAAAAATATCCAATTCATCCGGATTCTCCGTATTGACCGGGTCTGCCGTCAAACCAATATGGACTTGCGCACATTTCTTCATTAATTCTGTAATGACGGAAATCTCCTGCGGTGTAAAACGATGGAATCCGTCAATATAAATATGTGCCCCCTCCAGCGAGCTGGCTTGCGGGATTTTTTCTTTTAATATTTGCAATCTGTCTTCATTATCCATATAAGTATGCTGTAATTGCTTAAGCAGCTGCTCATAAATATAAATAAAATCATCCAGTTTCCGGACTAATCCAGTTTCCGATGGGGACTGGTGCACAAATTGGTTCAATTGGTCTTGCTGTATCCGGAGCGCATCAGGTGTAATTTCGTATCGTTTAAACTCCTGAATCACCGATTCCAACTGATCCAAAAAGCCTTGTTTTTTCATCGCTTTTTGAAAAGCCATCCAGTCTCCGCTTTTTTCAGCAATGATTTTCCGAAGCATCATTTGTGTTCCAACCGAACTGATAAAGGACTTTAATCCGCCCCCTGTTTCTTGCAGAATCCGCCATGCCAGTCGTGAGAAACTGGTAACCTGCGCCCGGATGCTTCCGCTTAAATGTTCCCGGCTAAACAAGGCTGTTTCCAGCTGGAAGGTCATTTGATCCGGAACAATGTAAAAAATAGCTGGCCCTCTCGGATCCGCTTGCAGACGATGTTCTATATCTTCCATCATCCAACCGCTTTTATCTGTACCGGATCTGCCTAAAATAAATCGTACACTCACTCGGACACACTCCTTTATTCGTAATATATGTATTTATCACAGTGTAATTGGCTGGGACTGGGATTATGGCTCCGATTACTCGTCCCATCGAAAACCATTGCGATTACCAATATTGTCAGGTTAATATGACCGCTGCGGCAAAACACTGCGCTCCCCCGTAGCAGTCTCCTTGTTTTTTCACTGCTGGTTACAGCATTTAACAACATAATTAATAATTGATTACTCAACTTTCGCACCAAAGAATAAGCATATAAACCTTGCTGTTTCAGGATAAACATGATTTCTATTATCATGCTTGCTTTTGGTTAGAGCATCCTTCTATTTTTTGAACAAGATATGGTGTATAGCAACCGCTCCGGCCAAGCCCTCCGCTCTGATGGGATGCTACAATGTTTGGGAGAAATAACATCCCGATGAAGTGAGATGAAATAATAGCTTTCATGCACAGAAAGGAATGCTTGCTGAACATTTATATCATGCACCACGAAAAATGTGTTCTGTCTGATCTACTTTTATTTGTTCAGCTATTTCATATATAGAATATCTTACTAGCGGAGGCGGACCGTTTTGACTCCTGAGGGATCAGCACCCTCTGAAGATCCACTTTTGCCAAGCGCTCTTCTTGGCAAAAGTTAGCTGAAGAGCGTGCCCCTAGGCAGACTAAAGTCGCAACGTCCTGTTGCAACGTCTGCACTAGTACGTCCTGTACGTCGGAAAGCAAAACGGTCCGCCGCAGCGGTTCCCTACACCTTACCTTCTCATTCTAGTCAGCAGATGTATATAAAGGAAGTTACTTTTCAAAGTACGAAAGTCGAGTTGATTATGTTAGATAAATTTTAAAGATAGATTTAATTATTCCGCTTATCTAGATGATATTATCCTATTTGATTGAAATAAGAACAAAAGCTTCTATTTTATATTTTAGCAAAAATAGAAGCTTGTTCCTAATAATAGTTATTTATTTTTTAGCTGTTTGCGTGGAGCTTGAGAGGTTATCAGCGCGGCTGTTTAAATAGTTGGTTTACGGGCCAATACGTGATATCCACCTTGCCGACCACTTCCTCCACTGGTATAAATCCGATTGATCTGCTGTCCAGGCTGTCTCCGCGGTTATCTCCCAATACGAACAGTTCATCTTCCGGCACTGTTCTTTCACCAGTTGCCTGAAGCAGTGTAAAATCTTCTGTCAATGGATCAGCGTCTCCTTTTTCCTTTTCTTCTTCCAGAAAATCTTCAGGGATGTATTCCCCATTAACATATAACTTATCGTCTTTATATTCTACGGTTTCCCCCGGGAGTCCGACCACTCGTTTTACATAATCATTTTCTTCTGATGCATGAAATACAATCACATCAAAACGGTGAATATTTGACACCTGATCTGTGAGCGTATTAACCATCATTAAATTACCATCATAGAGTGTTGGTTCCATAGATTTTCCATTAACAACATAGTTTTCAAATAAAAATGTTCGAATGATTAAAAACACAGCGATTAACAGGACAGCTACAATGGAAACTCTGACATAGTTATATTTTTTCACTGTTATTCTTCCTTCGCTTTCGTTTATTATCTATATCATACCCCAAAACGAAGGAATTTAACCTTTTTATCACGGTGTGCCAGCATCTGCTTGTCCTTCAGCAGTTACCGATTCGTTTTTTCCATACCATTACTTCTTCTCGTGTAATGTATAAGACTTATCCGCTTTTTTTTGCAGTCTTTTTTCTAAGTATTTACCGAACATCCAGAAGATGACAATACCTACCCCGACGATTATGGTACGTATCGGATTTTGTGCAAATTCCATGATACTGGAACCAATATAAGAGATGGAAAAAATCATCACTGTCTTCCCTAAAAATACTGCCAATATAAATGGATAGATACTGATTTTGGACAAGCCTGCCACCACGTTAATAACGGCTGAGGGAGAAAATGGGAAGCACAACAATAGAAACAAAGGACCAAACCCATGTCTTTCTACCCAATTCGTTACTCTAGACACTTGCTTGTTATTCCGGATCCATGTCAACAATCTTGTGTTGCCCAGCCGGCGTATGAGAAGGAAAACCAGAATAGCGCCTATACTGGCACCGATCCAAGAATACAAGAAGCCTTCAAACAATCCATAAGCAGCGGCATTTCCAAGTACAAATACAATAAGCGGCAAAAATGGTAAAAATGCTTCAAAAAATGGCAACGCAATACCCGGTAAAGGACCGAGTCCTTCATATTGCTCCAGCAGCTGAAGAATAAAATCCTCCCAGCCCTGTTCTCTTAAAAAAGTTCGCCAATTTGAAAAGGTAATATTCATTACATACATAAGGTCAGTCTCCCTCAAAATTCCAACAATCTTATGATGATTATATGCTACTGCTGTTTGTTTGAAAAGTATAAACTTCTCTGCTGAAAACTCAAATAATCACCAGGGTACATTAATTTTAAATATACAAAGAGAAGTTTTTAGTATGATTAATATAGGTATATAAATGGATGCAGTAACTATATTATTAACCGATTTCGATCCATGTAGTCGTATGATTTATGTTTGCGGTATCTTTGGAAGGAAATAAGAGGAAAAATCTAAGGTTTACATTTTATTGAATACCCTTACATAACAGTGCAATCGTTCTTTTAAAATGTCTTTCCCCGTTCGTCCATAATATAGCGGATATGGGCTGTCCGTTGTATTTGATTGATAATTGTACCGTGGGAAACATCTAAACTGATTTTCCGCCCATTTTTAAATAAAATCTCTGTACATGCTTTGTCTATTTTTCTTGAATTATCTATATGCGTATGCGAAATCCAGGAGCAGCTCGCTTGTAGCGGCGATTTCGTTGGAAAGAAATACATTCTGTTTCTCGGATCGATTGGTATCGGTGTCTTATACTGGAAACCAGAAACACTTTTTATTCCATTTTGTCTGCCTTTTAAGTCAGACCCGAAATAAGCGCATGCATATTCAATCACTTTTGTCGGTTTTCCTTGCAGTACATATTCCGTATCGTCTTCTAAAACTCTGGTAACAGTTTTTCCATTATCATCCTTTTCAGATAATATTGCCAATGTATATGGCGTAATTTCTTTCATATTCATTTCTTTATTCCTCCTTATTCCCTAGTGATTAGGTGAGTTTAGAATTATTATAGCAGTAAAGTAAGCAAAAAGATACATTTATTTTTAAAATTTTAAATAATTTTAAATAAACAGATGATAATTACCCTTTAAATATACTTATTAAGCCCCATAAAAAAACTTCATTTTGAGATTTTTTTCCTCCTCTCAAAATGAAGTTTCACTTTATTATGATGTTTTAAATGTTTTCAAAATTAATAAAGCAATTCTAAAAACTCGTCTGCCGTAATCCGGCCAAGATAGTGGGACACGTCCACCTGGTCTACTGCTTCTTTCACAGCATCGCGGTTATGACGGATGCCTGTCAGTGCATCTTCCAATTCTTTGATATCCCCCATTCCAAAAAAGTCGCCATAAATCGTGCAGTTCTCGATCATACCTTTTTTCACATCTAAACGGACATCAACAAGCCCGCCGGGGAACTTCTTGGATTCCTGATAGTTAAATGATGGCGATTTTCCATAGTTCCATTCCCATTGCTGGTATCTTTTTTTGGAAATGTCATGGATCCTTTCCCAATCTTCCTCTGTCAGCACATATTGCGGTACGTCATTCACATCTTCCACTTCAAAGATATACCGTAAAATTAATTCCTTAAACTCATCCATAGATATCGGATTGTCAAGATACTCCGCAATATTTGCGACACGGCTGCGGATAGATTTAATGCCTTTGGATTCAATTTTAATATCTTTCACTTTTAATGCTTTTGTTAATTCTTCCAACTGGGAATCCAACATTAACGTTCCATGGCTAAACATGCGCCCGCGAGTAGAAAACATCGCATTGCCGGAAATTTTTCTGCCTTCAACGGCTAAATCATTTCTGCCTTGTAATTCTGCCGGAACATCAATATTATTGAGCGCATCAACTACCGGCTGAGTAAATTTAGCAAAGTTTTGAAAACTATTTCCATCATCCTTAGTGATAAAACTGAAATTTAAATTCTGTTCATCATGATAGACGGCACCGCCCCCGGAAAGACGCCTCACCACTTTAATCCCTTGCTCATCCACGTAATCTGTATTAATTTCCTCAATCGTGTTTTGGTTCCGCCCGATAATAATGGAAGGACCATTTACATAAAATAATAGATATGTATCTTTCTCACCAAAATTCTCCAGAATATACTCTTCAATTGCCAAGTTAATCCTAGGATCTGTAATCCCTTTATTATCAATAAATTTCAACTTTATTCCTCCCTTTTTTCATTAATTTTATTCTAACGTATAAATAATAGTAAATCAAAATATCTACCTAGGAAGCCTCTGTCTTCAGAAACTCCAAAACAGTTTACAGAGGGACAACTCTTCACTATCTAACTGAACACAGCAGCAATTTTAGGTACTGCTGCTCGTTTGAACCTATAGCGCCTGTCCCTCCGTTAAGGGTTATTTCCACACATATCCTTCTTCTGCCAAGACAATGGGTCCTGCGTAAATCTGTTTCGCTTCTTCTCTCAACTGTTCTAGTACACCAAATTGCGGCAAGTGACTGAGTACCAGCTGTCCTACATTAGCACCTTTTGCGATACGGGCTGCTTCTTCACTGTTCATATGTCCTGCAGCTGTTCCATCCTGTCCTTTAAAATAATTGCAATCTGTTATAAGCAGATCCGCATCCTTAGCAAATGGAATCCACGTTTCTGTATAACTGCTGTCAGCCGTATATACAATCGTTTTGTCACCATCTGTAATACGCATTCCAAAGCAAGGAACCGGATGCGCCGTTCTTAAAAATGTAATGTCAAAAGGTCCTGCTTGCAGCCTTTCTTCAGGGTGATAAGGTATTCCTTCTGTATATTGATGGGATAAGGATGCATATCCCTTTTCATCTTCCGTGTGCCCATATATTTTTACTTTCTGTTCACGCTGATGCACATAATAATCCGTCAATTTAGCATATTGTAATACACCAATATCCGCCACATGATCATGGTGATAATGAGATAAAATCACAGCATCTATATCCGGTACAGAAACATAATTTTGCAGTTTGGACAACGCACCGCTTCCCATATCTATCACCAATTTATAATTATCTTTTTCTAATAAATAACTGGAAGTAGCGCCATCCTTATTCGGATAACCGCCCCAAAAGCCCACAATCGTTAATTTCATCGAAAAACAGCTCCTTTTTTTATTTTTTTAAAAATTGTATCAATACAGTGTTGACATCGATATACTGTTATAGTACAATACTTTATAAATCAATAAATAATTCAAGGAGGAATAGAAATGACCGGAATTATCGAATTCTTTAAAAGTTTGCCAAAAAAGAAATGTGCTAAATGTGGAAATGCAATGGTACACGAAAAAGCTGATTGTTATGGCAATGTTTGTGACGAATGTGATTATCCAGGGCGTTAATATCTGTTCCACAATTAACCGTAATTGCCCTGTTTAATGAAATAAGAATCCCATAACTTTAATCCTTCTCCTGAATAGCCTTCTATGCGGCTATTCTTTTTTTTGTTTGAAAAGAAGAAACTTTTTCCTTTCAAATCCTGTCCTTATCTTATTCCTTGTATTATAATTAATTAGATAATCGAATTAATTGATGAAGTATTGCTACAGCTTTATTTTCTTTTATATGCAGCGATATTTCAAGTATTTGAGGAGGATTGATGGATGATGTCAGAGACATATCGGAAAGATGTACCCACGGAACAAACATGGGATTTAACAGACCTTTTTCCGGATAAAGCGAGTTGGGAGAAAGCGTTAAAAGAAATTGTAGAAGAAGCTGATCAAATCATAGCATTTAAAGGAAAGCTTTCTAAAAACGCTAACACTTTATTGGAAGCATTAAAGACCGCTGAAGGTTACCAGCAAAAAGTGATCCGAGTTGCCGTGTATGCGAATCTATTAGTCAGTGCAGATGGAAGCGATCCGGCTAATCAAGGAGCAGCAGCAAAAAGCAGTACAACGCTTGCGGCCATCGGCTCAAAAATCTCCTTTTTTGAAACCGAACTGCTGGAGCTTTCTTCATCTGATGTAACACAGTTTATAAAAGATGAACCGGAACTGGAGACGTACCATAAATATATCATGGACATTCTCGAGAAGAAAGAACATATCCTTTCGCCCGAGGTGGAAGAAACGCTCTCTGCATTAGGCGAAGTCTTAGATGCTCCTTATAATGTTTTTTCCCGCAGCAAGCAGTCGGATATGCAATTTGAATCTGTAACAGATGGTCAGGGAAACACCTTGCCGATGAGCGAGCCGCTTTACGAAGAAAGTTATGAGTATTCAGAGGACACCGTACTGAGGCGAAATGCATACGATTCTTTTGTAAATACATTCGAACAATATAAAAATACGTATGCTGCAACCTATGCTGCCGAAGTGACGAAACAGGTCCAGCTTTCCAAATTACGAAAATATGATTCTGTTACTGACATGCTGCTAGCGCCACAGCAAGTTACAAAAGAAATGTATCATAACCAATTAGATGTGATTCAGGAAAAATTGGCAACACATATGCAAAAATATGCCAGATTACTGAAAGAACAACTCGGTTTAGATGCGTTACGTTTTTGCGACTTAAAAGCGCCTCTGGATCCATCATTCAACCCGAACACATCTTATGAAGAAGCTTCCCAGACCATTTTAAATGCATTGGATGTAATGGGATCAGAATATATCGAAGGAATGCAAAAAGCATTAACCGAACGCTGGGTAGACCGTGCTGAAAATGTTGGCAAAGCAAGCGGGGCATTTTGCTCAAGCCCTTATGGCGTCCATCCATATATCCTTGTAACCTGGGCGGATAAAATGCGAAATGCGTTTATTCTGGCGCACGAATTGGGACATGCAGGTCATTTCTACCTGGCCGGCAAACACCAGACTCTGTTTAACACACGGCCTTCCACTTATTTTATTGAAGCACCATCCACGTTAAATGAACTGCTGCTTGCCGATCATTTAATGCATACAAATCAAAATGACCCGCGAATGAAACGCTGGATTATTACACAATTATTAGGAACCTATTATCATAATTTTGTTACCCATCTGCTGGAAGGCGCCTTTCAACGCAAGATTTATGCATTAGCGGAAGAAGGCACTCCTTTAACTGCGGATGTATTATGCCGGGAAAAACGACATGTACTCGAATCTTTCTGGGGAGATACCGTCACGTTTGATGATGGTGCCGGTTTGACCTGGATGCGGCAGCCGCATTACTATATGGGGCTATACCCATATACGTACTCTGCAGGGTTAACCGTTTCTACCACGATGGCCAAGCGTATACGGGAAGAAGGACAGCCGGCTGTGGATGACTGGTTAAACGTATTAAAAACAGGCGGTGCCAAGCGTCCGCAGGATTTGATTAAAGATGCGGGCATTGACATGTCTAATCCAAAAAATATTGAAATTGCAGTTGATTATGTCGGTTCATTAATTGACGAATTAGCAGACAGTTATTCAGAATAATAAAAGATAACATCTAAAAGCCAGCCGGTTAACTTTCCGGTCTGGCTTTTAATATGGGATGATTGCATATATTATCACTGAATCTAAATTCGATGATGACACCTGTTCTACTCCTTTACATTTTATATACTTCAAGAGTATAAAATGTGTGAACTACTATTAGCTTTGTCCAAACTCCTTTTCTGAAATGACGTATATTGATTGAGAAAGGAGTGATAAAGCAATGTATTACTACGACCCATGTAATGACCCATGTAAAAAGAAACACGATGATCACTGTAAATGTCACTGTCACAAAAAGAAAGACGAAGACCATTCTAAATGCTGCTGCAAAAAGAAAAAGCATGATCATAATTGGTGTAAAAAAGATGACAATCATGATAAATGTCAAAAAAGTTATTACAGAAGCCGCTACAAGAAAAAATGTTGTCCTTGCTGTCACAGGTATTATTAAAAAAGACATGGTAATGCCTAAAAGGTAGAGCTTTCATCACACGTATAACCGGCTGTATTAAGTTCGGTATTGGACTTCCCTCAATGCAGCCGGTTATTTAAAAATATCCGCGAGAGATTTATGTTCCAATCGAACGTTTAATATAAAAATACGAAATTTAATGTCTTTACATCTAACTTTATAAATAATAACTGCTTCCGTTTTCCCATTCTTCTCTTAACATTCCATACACTTCCCTGTCATGAAAAGTGTCTCTTATCCGTTCATCCGCCCTGATTGTCCCTTCATGCTTAAATTCCAATCTTTTAGGAACTGCTGCACTTTTTATATTTTTTACAGCTGTTTTAATCTCTACTTTATTTAGTTCCAGTTCATGAAATGCATAATTCACCATTGCAGCACAGGTTTGTGTCATAATTCCTTTATTTGTATATGCCTCGCCTAACCAATATCCGATTTCTGTTTTCTTTACATTCCAATCAAAATACAGAAAACCGATGCAGCCGGCTAATTTCTCTTTATACCAGATCCCTGCCCAAAAACCTTCTTTGTTCACAAAACGAAATAAAGACTTTTTAATAAATGATTTAGAATCTTCAACATGATTGGTTGCGGACGGAAAACTTAACCAGTTACTTAAAAAAGCTTTGTTAGCGGTTACCAAATTAAATAAGATTTCAGCATCATTTTCCTCCAGCAAGGAAAGCATGATGTTTGGATTCACCTGTTTATATAGCATGATTTCTCCCCTCTCTTTTATCTGTACCAGGAGTAAAATTATCGACGCAGTCTCGAATACTTCTTTATGGAAAATGCATGTATTTTCTTTATTCTATCATTCATTTAGTTATTTCCATAAAAAAACAATGATAGAATGCTAGTATCTCTGAAAATTTATGATTGTTCATCAACCCTTGAAGAAATGGAGCTTTTTTTCTTCATACCATCTATACGGCATTACCATAACTATGTTAATATTCACTCAACTTTCGCACCTAACGATAAGCATATAAACCTTGCTTTTCTTAAGAGCATCCTTCTATTTTTTGAACAGGATAGGCTGTATAGCTCCCGCTCCGGCCAACCACTACGCTTTCCATGGGGACGGCTTCAGCTGACTTGAAAAGAAGACCGCTTTTCAAGTGGATCTTCAGCTCACCCTGTTCCCATTGGAGTCTACGTGGTTGGCCTGCGCTCTAATAGGATACTACAGCGTTTGGAAGAAATAATATCTTGATGAAGTTAGATGAAATAATTACTTTTTAGACTAAATAAACAATTATTCTAGTGTAGCAGTTCAAATTATGACAGCATGTATCATCCATATCGAGCATAGCTTGCATGCACAGAAAGGAATGCTTGCTGAACATTTTTACCATGCACGACGAAAAATGTATTCTGTCTGATCTATTTTTATTTGTTCAGCTATTTCATGTTTAGAACATCCCACTATCGGAGGCGGATCGGCAGCTTTTCACCTTACCTGCTAACCTTTATCAATAGATGTATAGAAGAAAAGACCAACCTTGTTCCTATGGTAAGGAAGTTGCTTTTTAATTAATTATTTAAACTATCAAATAATCGGGATATCGCTCATATACAAAATATTTATCATGGAAAACCATCCGTAAAACTCCCTCTGAATGAAGTTTCATTTTATATTTTTGCCATTATAATTTTTTGTTTAAAGTATCTAAAAAGAAGTTCAGAAAATGTGGATTATATTTTAGGGGCACTGGCCATTTAAATATTCTATAATATCTTCACAGATGAAAAAATCCATTTAACAAAAGAATATGAAACATAAGTAAAACTCCCGATTCGCAAAGCAAGCGAACCGAGAGTTAGTTTTCTTATGTCAATGCTTCCAATGCCAGATCAGCACCTTTTTGGCCATGCTCAATGCAATCCGGAAGTCCGGTGCCATCATAGGAGCTTCCTATTAATTCCAAGTTTGGAAGATTGGCAGCAACATAATCGCGTACGCGACGGACAAGTTCCAAATGACCTGTATGGTATTGCGGTCTGGCATCAATAAATCGGGTCACCTCATAAAATAAAGGCTGCCCTTTTACTTTCATGACTTTATTTAAATCTTTTAATACCGTATCTACGAGTGTTTGATCGGATGCCTTTACAATATCCTGATCACTAGGTTTCCCGACATAACAGCGTAATAAAGCTTTGCCGGCCGGAGCCGTTCCTTCCCATTTACGGTGGGCCCATGTGCAGGCGGTAATCCGGTAATTGCTGTTTCTCGTCACTAAAAACCCAGTGCCGTCCAGGTCACGTTTGATTTGTTTTTCATCAAAAGCAAGAACAACATTGGCAGTTGATGTTGCCGGAATATTATATAATTCCTGCAGCGGCTGATGCTTGCTTAACATTCCCGGAACCTGCGTATGCGGGACAGCGGATAAAACAAAATCAGCCGTTAAAACCTCGCCGGAATCCAGCAGAAGATGATAACCCGCTTCTTTTTTCTCCATATGATTTACTTTATTCCCGCGGATAATTTCCACAGAATCAAGGCTTGCTTCCAATGCATGAACAAGCGTCTGCAATCCATTGGTAAACGAGAAAAATTGTCCTTGAGCAGGTTTCGCCTTTTTGTTTTTCGCAGGCTTTGGCATTGTTTTATTAAGACCTTTCATCACACTGCCATATTCCTGTTCCATTTCCCCGAACACAGGATAAATCGCCTGCAGACTCATTTGATCAAGGTCGCCGGAGTGAATGCCGGACAAGAGCGGATCAATCTGATTATCGACGATTTGATCTCCGAAACGGCGCCGCATAAAATGTCCTAACGATTCATCTTCCTTACTTTTCTTCTTCGGTTTTACTAAATCCATTAAACCGCGAAGCTTTCCGGATAACGTAAAGGAATTGGAGCGCAAAAGCGGACCTACTTCTTTTGGAACGCCCATATAAGCACCCTTTGGCATTTTATGCAGACGATCTTTAATCAGCATAAAGGACTGACCGGTCGAATTTCGTTTTACTTGATCGGAAATACCTAATTCTTCCGCCAATGCCATTGCTGCCGGTTTACGTGCTAAAAGCGAATCTGGTCCTTTTTCAATCGTAAAGCCATCTTTTTTAACTGTATGAATGCGTCCGCCTAATCGATCCGAGCCTTCTACTAATGTGATATCGATTGGAAGTTTTGCTGCTTTTACTTTTTTTTGAAGATGATAGGCGGCAGATAACCCTGTTATACCGCCGCCTACAATAACTACATTTTTTCTATCCATTACGAATCACGCTTTACTTTTTTTAATACCACATTTGCCAGCGTTTCAATAAATTCCGGTTTCGCATTTGGCATTTCCGGACGATAATAACTTGCGCCAATCTCATCACAAACGACTTTACATTCGTAATCATTATCATATAGAACTTCAAGGTGATCTGCCACAAAGCCGACTGGTGTATATATAAACGCTTTGTATCCTTCTTTGTTATACAATTCACGAGTTAAATCCTGTACATCCGGTCCAAGCCAAGGATCTGGCGTGTTTCCTTCACTTTGCCAGCCTACTGCATAATTTTTCACATCTGCAGCTTCCGCAATCAGTTGCGCTGTTTCCTCTAATTGCTGTTTATATGGATCGCCGTTTTGAAGAATTTTCTCCGGCAGACTGTGCGCAGATACGATTAATACTGCATTTTCTTTTTCTTCTGCAGGCATTTTTGCAAACGTATCTTGCACACCTTTTGCCCAGAAGTTAATAAACCCTGGTTCAGTATACCAATCTTGGACGGATTCAATACGAATGCCATGTTTTTCAGCTGTACTGTTTGCACGTTCATTATAGGATTTTACGCTGAATGTAGAATAATGCGGTGCTAAAACAATGGAAACTGCTTCTTCAATGCCGTCTTTTGCCATTTCTTCTACAGCATCCTCAATAAATGGTTCAATATGCTTTAAACCGATATATGCTTTAAATTCATATTCATCTTGTACTTCATTCAATTTGCTTTCTAAAGCAAAAGTTTGTTCTTTGGTTATTTTGGCTAAAGGAGAGATGCCGCCAATTGCTTCATAACGATCCTTTAAATCTTGCAGTGCTTCCGGATCCGGCTTTCTGCCATGACGTATATGCGTGTAATATGGTTCAATATCTTCTTCTTTATATGGCGTACCGTATGCCATTACTAATAATCCTAATTTCTTTTTTTCCATTTCCAATACACCTCGTTACATTTTGTTGTTCAAAAGTTAGAAAGTATACGTATGATACGCCTGCTTTCAGGACAGAATGCAGCGTCCGAATCCAATAAAAAGGATTCGGATTTGCCTTCATTTAATATTGTTTTGAATAAGTGTGCACAAGTTCCGTCAATCGTTTTAAGGTTTCCGGCTCAATATCCGGTGTCACACCATGACCAAGATTAAAGACATATCCTTCTGTATGCATTCCCTGATCAAGAATCGCTTTCGTTCTTTTTTCAATAGTTTCCCAATCGCTGAGCAAAATAGCAGGATCCAGATTTCCTTGTAATGTTTTCGTGATACCCATTTTTCTGGCTTCATTGACAGAAGTACGCCAATCCAGCCCAATGACGTCAACAGGCAAGTCATTCCACTCAATCAGCAGATGGCGTGCCCCTACCCCAAAGGTAATAAGCGGAACATCATATTTTTTTAAGGCCGCAAAAATATCCGTCATAACCGGTTTAATAAAATAACGATAATCTTCCGCACTTAAAGCACCGACCCAGGAATCAAAGATTTGAATTGCGCTTGCACCGGCTTTTATCTGTGCTTCAACATAACGAATAATCATGTTCGCTAACTTATCCATTAATGCAAACCAGGTTTTCGGCTCCCGGTACATCAAAGCTTTTGTTTTCGTATAATTTTTAGAAGGTCCGCCTTCTATCATGTAGCTTGCCAGCGTAAACGGTGCTCCGGAAAAGCCGATTAAAGGGACATCCAACTGTTCTTCCACCAGTAAACGGATGGTATCCAGTACATATGGTGTGTCCGTTTCCGGATGAATCTCACCAAGGTTTTCGATATCCTGCATCGTACGAATCGGATCGTCAATCACGGGACCAATCCCGCTTTTAATTTCCACATCGACACCAATAGCAGGGAGCGGCGTCATAATATCTTTATAAAGAATCGCCGCATCCACGCCATAATTTTCGACCGGAAGCCTAGTAACATAAGCACATAACTCCGGTTGATGGGTAATTTCAAAAAGCGAATACTTTTCTTTTAATGCCCGGTATTCGGGTTGTGATCTGCCGGCCTGGCGCATAAACCAGGCTGGTGTATAGTTTGTTTTGTTTCCGCGATAAGCGTCTAAAATAGTCGTGTTTTTTACTTTTGCCATACAACGTTCATCCTCTTATATTCTTATTCCACCTCCAACTATACCGATTTATCACGTATCTGTATAGAGATGGGAACTGTTTGTCATCAAATTGTCTCATTTTATAATTATTCTAAGAAAAACCGGGCAAACCCCGCCCGGTCCTTTTCTTTCTATCCAAATTAGAGAACATCTGATAATTTGTATTCCTGTCCATGGATGCCATTATAATATTCTGGATACATTTCTCCTCCGCAATTT
>NZ_JBHTKK010000029.1:0-48055 GCF_042675985.1 Oceanobacillus locisalsi | reverse complement strand
ATATGTGGTATAATTATTCACCATAAGGTGCTCCTTTCTTTTGGTTTGTTTGGACCGGTTAATCCTATTCTACCAAAGTTTGGAGCACTTTTTTATGTTTTTTTATAAAATTGGTTCGAAATTCAGGTTAATATTAACATTCGTACGACGGCAGAATGTAATACGCAGCAGCTGCTTTATTTTTATACACATTCAAATACTGCAGTTACAAAAGAAATGAGGAAAAACTTCGAACAAGCAGGAGAAGAATTGCTTCAGCGTGATAGTATAGTCCGTTCTTGGAAGCAAGGGGAAATAATAGATGAATTAGAAACCAGAGATGATGCATTTATTATGGAATATACGAAAAGAGAAGAGCAGGAAGATAAAGCAGATGATTTTATAATTGCTGCAAGAGTTGTTGGTGGCGTATTAGGGGAGTCTGAACAAATTTTGTCCGATTTATGGATTGAATACCGGATTCGTTCACTTATCGAGTCTGGCTGTCTGATGTATAAAGGTAGTTTGCAATCCATGCGTATGTATCGTATAAAAGTGGCCTGAGTTTCTGTAACATGGAATAGCTATCATCCTAGAACAAAAGCGCAAAGCACCTGCTTAAAAACGTAGAGACTGCGCCCCCGCGGTCTTTGGGGGTGGTTCGACCTTGGTCGAACTTCCTTTACTTCCTGAGATAAAGGAATCATGCCCCTTTTGGGGTATGCCGACGTTAGGCTTTAGCCTGGTCTTAGTCGGCCTTCCTTTACCTTAAACCGATGATGACTTTCACCCGCGGGGAACGACGGACACGACATCCTAGTATCGACGTTGGTCACAAGACGTGACCGTTTATCTGTAACCAGTTATCCACAAGCAATTAATTTTATAATTTCCTTGATAATCAAAAAGAGGGCAAGAAACATCGCCTTCTGGATAGGATGGTAGCATATTTTAACTCAATCTACAGTAATAAAATAATCCCGCCAATCAATGGAACAGCAACCATAGCAATTTTCAAAACCAAAGGATGCAATCGCGTTGTAAATTTAGCACCGATATAAGAACCGATCATTGTTCCGATAACAACTTCCGCAAATATTTTTAAATCGAGAAAACCTGCAGAATAATAACCGATACCACCAACCAGGGCAATTGGTATAATCACAAGCATTGTGGTACCCGCAGATAGTTGAATGGATAAACCAAAGAAAACGAGCAGTCCAATTTGAATAAATGGAGTAGAGCCAATTCCAAAGACACCTGATAATAATCCCGTTATAATACCAATTCCGCCAGCTGTCATCCAAAACCTGCTTCTAGAGGAACGATTTTTCTCTGCAAAATGTTGTGTGGCAAATCTGCCAAAGCCAACCGTTACACGAATCCACAGCAATATGGCTGATAAAATTAACATTCCTGCTGTAAAGCCTTCTAATTCATTTTCTGGAATGAAACTTGCAAGTCTGGAACCAAAAAAAGCTCCCGCTGCACCAAATATTCCTGTTGCCAGCCCAATTTTTACCATCGTATTTCTTTCTCTTAAGTGACTGATTGTTCCAGATAACGATGTAAAAACCATTGCTGCCAAGGACGTTCCCAGAGCCATATGTATTGGAACATCAAAGACTTCACTAAGTATGGCGATAATAAAACCGGAACCGCCTGCCCCGATAAAGCCCAATAACAAACCGATTACCAGCATCGTTAATAAAACAATCAAAATAAAAATCCCTTTCTATTTCTAAACTACAACAGCCATTATAACATAAGGATTGAAAAATTTTGGGAGAAATTTATGTTGGATATGCTCTTTGAATTTTTCAAGTAATCGAATATAAGTGAAATAGAAGACGTTTTGCTATTGGAATGAATCAAACTAGCTTAGAAAAGCGATATAACAAGAAAGCAAACTGCTCTGTTATATCGCTTTTAACGATTTATAACAGTCCAACCCACTGCCAGTACGTAGCACTAAACAGGATAATAAGCAAGTATCCAATCACAGTAAGCGGAACGCCAGATTTGATAAATTGTTTTAAAGTAAATGTCCCTGTACCATAGGCCAGCATATTTTGCGGGGCGCTGACCGGTAATAGGAAACCGAAACTGATAACAAATTGCATAATCAAGACAAGCCCCGGTCCGTTAAAGGAGGTTGGTTCCATGGATCCGACTAAAGCAATGACAATCGGAATAAAAGCAGATGCCAGACTGGTAGCGCTCGCAAAACCTAAGTGAATCAAAATATTAAATAGAGCAAGTACTGCAATCATTGCGACTAGAGGCAGGGAAGATACTCCCAAGATTTCAAAGGAATTAGAAGAAAGCCAAGTAGCTCCTTCTGTTGTCAATAAGACAATCCCTAATGAGATTCCCGTTGCAAATACAATCAACGTGCCCCAGGGTACTTTGGTCTGTACTTCTTTCCAGGAAAAAATACCAATGACAGGCGTAAGCATGACCGCAACAGCAACAATGGTAATTGTCGTAGAATCTAAAGGATGCAAAATACCTTCTGTGGACCAGAATAATAAGAGCATTCCGGCGATAATGACCAGACGCCATTCTTTGCCGCTCATTTTTCCAAGCTCTTTCAGCTGCTTCTCAATACTTATTCCTTCCTGCATTTCCGACATATCCGGCTTAATCAGATTTACCATCACAATATAAAGCAAAATCGACATAATCACGGACCAGGGGGCAGCATAAAGAAACCATTCTCCCCATGTCACGTCGATACCGAATGCAGATTCCATAAATTCTAATGCAACCATATTTTGTGCAGCAGCTGTTTTAATTCCAATATTCCAAATAGAGATCGACTGTACTGCGGTAATCATTAATAATGCTGCCAGCTTACTTTGTTTCGCTAACCCAAAAGCAGCAACAATTCCCAGCAAGATAGGTACAAGCGTACCTGCACGAGCTGTGGCACTTGGTACAAACAACGCCAGCACAAAGCTGACCATAATAGTTCCCAAAACAAGCGCTCCAGGCTTTGTTCCAACCTTTGACATAATATATAAAGCAATCCGCCTGTGGAGTCCGGTGATTTCCATCGCTGTAGCTAAAACGAGTGCTCCTCCGACAAGCAATACGGCGGAAGAACTAAATCCTTCTACTGCCATGCCTAATCCCTGACTGGTTCCGTAAATGATCCCCGGATCCTCAATAGTAGGAGAAATCCCAATAAGGACAGCTAATAAACTGACAATCATCACTGCGCTGACAGGATAAGAAACCGTTTCCGTAACCCATAAAATCACTGCAAATGCTAAGACAGCAAGTGCTCTTTGTCCTACTAAAGGTAGTGCGTCAGGGTTAGGTAACATTAATATAATCCCAAGTACTGTAAAAGCCGTAATCAGTGCAATAGCATCTTTCTTTTTCATGAAAACCCCTCCCTTTCCCTTTATGTACAATTATAAAATAAAATCTCATATTTGTGATATAATTCACAAGTGACAAAAAGATGAATTTGTATTTTTTCACAAATTATTCAAAAATAATTTTAAAAAATGGATTGTTCAGTGGCAACGTATATACTGCATTTTATGATACGCCTGATTTGTTATGAAATAGGTGGCAGAAAAGGATTATATTGTGACAACAGAGGTGTGGTATAATATGGAATGATTTCCTTCCAACAAAATAAACCGGATTTTCATTCCGGTTTATTTTTGCTTCATTTTTTTGCCTGGATGGTTTTATAAAAATGATAGGAATGACAACAGTTTATTTAACTCTTTCCTTATTCCCCCACCAGCCTGCAGCTCTGTAAATGCCGATAACAGCTATCGTGCCGAGCAACAACACAACCGGGATGACCCATGTAAATCCTAGGGAGAAGAGAAACGGAGCAAAAGTAACAATAATGATATCAACAGGTGCAATACCTACATAAGCCAGAGCGTAGTCTTCCGGTGTCCGGCTTTTCAGCTTTGGGTCAACAATGCGTAAAAGTGCAAGCCCCATAGCAACGGTCCCGGTGCTCCAACCCCATCCAAAAACGGATTTTTCCAACCAGAAATCTTTAAATATATTTGGGCCCACGAAGCGGAACAGCATGTATGCCCACATCGTTCCAAAGATAAATAGCAAAATGAGAGGTAATGCGTAATCGATAACGACGGTAATGTTAATTGAGGCAATACCAAAAGCAACCAGAAAATCGGTGGCTGTTCCGCCGATACGTTCCATTACTCTCCCGTCAATATATTGGTCTGCTTTGACCTGGCGGCTCACAGCTTGAAACAACAGTCCCAGTATAAATGCAACACTGAATAAAGGTATCGATACTGCTGGCATGAGGTCGGTCAACATATTGGTTATCCAATAGGATATGCCAATTACAAAAGCAATAATTGCTAAGTGAAGAACCAGCGGGTCAATGGAATTAGATGACACTGTTTCCTGTCCCATGGAAGACCGTTTCGAGTTTGGCATTAACCCAGATTTTAATTCGGGAGGAAGATGTCTAAAGCTCGTAATAAATTCTGTTTTCCCGCTTTCTGTACTTTGTTTAATGAGGAATAGTCCGCCCAGCACAGCAATCAGGATTCCAACTGTCGCGGAGGTCATGCCTAAGTCCATTGCCTCTTCCCAGCCTGCATGGGCTAAACCTTCACCAATCGCAGCTGCAGTACCATGTCCGCCTAGAAAGCCTGCTCCTAAAATAAGTCCAAAACCATTTGGCAGATTCGTGAAAATAGGATTTAAAATAAGCAAAGCAAACAGGACGCCTGCTCCCCACATGGATAATGTCAGAATAAGAGAGTAGGAGAACATATCACGAACGCGGTGAAATACTTCAGATAACTGCACTTTGGCAGCACCAATCGGAATTGCTCCGAAAATGACTGCAATTAATAAAGCAGGATAAACGCTAAACTGTTCGGAAAAAGGAAGTATTCCTAATCCGCCGGGTCCAAATGCAAGCCCGAGAAAACCGGCAATCATACTGGCAGGCAAGAATAAAGATTGAATCCACCTTATTTTTGCTCGCAACATGGTACCAGCTAAAAGTAACCCTGAAATAAGGCTTATATCTATCATAAATGACCAGATTGTAAAGTTTTCCATATTTAATAAAATTCCTCCTTTGTTTCCGTTAATTACATGTTTTAAAATTGGCAACTTATACTGCTATGAGGGATGGAGATTGTTTGTATTCGATGAAAATATTAGTGCTGCTTACGCTTGGAACGATATAAGTTGTCTGTTTCTAAATGTTGGGCATATTTAAAGGCATTGATTCGCCAAATGCCGAAAGAAACACCAGCCAGAATAAAGAAAATACTTATCCATTCTGACATAGAAGGGAATGTCGAGTGATAAACAAATGCATAAAGCAATCCGAATAATGTCTCAAAAACAATCATCATTCCTGCCATAGAGACAGTCAGCCGAATCGATGTCTGATTCCATGCCCATGTCGCTATCCATGAAGCGATAATCCCTAGCACGATGATCCCGATGACATATTGGATCAAGTCATTTTTAGCTAAAAGGTTGCTCATTATTTGCTGATTTGTCACCCAGCTGATAAGGAGAACGAATATAACTAATGTCAGTGTCTGAATACCTATAAGTGTAGAAAAAAGGTCAGCGGAAACTTGTGATTCTTTTTTGAGAAAATTAGCATTTGATATGGCATACCATGTCCATAAGACCAGTGCGATAAAACAACAGAGAAATCCAAATAACAGATTACTATTGGAAGCAACGATACTGGCGCTGCCTTCCTGTTCACTGCTATATAATAGAAAGACGCCTGCTAATATGGAACCTGCTGGAATCAGTATGCTTGTAAAAGGGAATTCCTTGTTCCATAAATTACCAATAACGCTGATAACAATGGGCAATGTTCCAATAATCAATGTGGTTATCGTTGCTCCTGCATATTGAATCCCTAAGACCAGAAAAAAGAAGTATCCAACATTCCCGGTAAAAGCATAAAGAAGGGCTCTTGCCCATATTCTCCATGGGATATGTATTGTATGTTTTTTCAATATCATCAATAGAAATAGGGAGTAGAAACCATACATAAAATAACGTCCCAATGTGATTTCCAAAGATGAAAACGCAGAAAGCATATCCGGAATAAGAAAGGCTAATCCCCAAGCTGCACCTGCAATCATACCGAATAGAATCCCCGGGAAAGATGAACGGCTATCATTCAACGTTGTTCACCTCCTTCAAATGGAACATACAATTCGACATATTGCGTGTATACGAAGTGTATCTAACGGTTTTTGGCATATGAACCATCTGCGTTCCATTTTCAATCCGTAAAATACCCGTCAAGGTTAAATGTTTCGCCTGCTATTCATCCGATGCAATACCATATAGAAACGTATCGATAGCTTTTGTATATAGATCTAGTGTTTCTTTCATATCCAGATCCCGACAAGTGTTATTTAATCCGTAGAGTAAGGTGTCAAAAATCTTTGCGAGTAATAATGCATTGTCTGATTTGAATTCGCCAGATGTAATACCTTCTGCCAATAATTGCTGACTATAGGATATTCTGGTGTTGATCGTTTTATAAAGCTGGTTTTGCACGGAAGTATTGGACTTTTCATGACTGAAAAATTCATCGGCAACATCTGTCAGGGGATGATTATAATCATTCATAACAAAATGCTTTGCAATGCCGTGCAGCTGCTCGGTTACAGAGGAATACTGCTGCTTTTGTTCCTTCCACTGTTCCATCCACTCCTTCTCCCACTCATCCAGTACATAAATGAAGAGGTTTTCTTTGTTGTCAAAATGATAATAAATATTTCCTTTACTGACTCCGGTTGCTTCAGAAATATTTTCAATGGATGTGGCAGCATAGCCTTTCTGAATGAATAAATGTTTTGCGGCTTCCGCAATCTTTTTCTTTGTCACCATACTTTTCGTTTGTTTCTTGTTCACAAGGTTCCCTCCTGTTTATTTTTGATTTCTGCTTCGGGCGCTATCAGGATTTCATGGAGGTAAGCGCATTGTTTTGACATCTACAAACTTTTGAATGATTACTGACCAATTGTTCTAAATCTACCATAACT
This sequence comes from Oceanobacillus locisalsi, assembly GCF_042675985.1. NCBI lineage: Bacteria > Bacillati > Bacillota > Bacilli > Caryophanales > Bacillaceae > Oceanobacillus > Oceanobacillus locisalsi. The sequence goes on along the minus strand of NZ_JBHTKK010000029.1, from coordinate 41,024 downwards.
GAGGTGTTGAAACAAGTCATTTTTCATAAATGAGTCGACTATTGACTGTTATAAAATGCTATGATATGATTCTAAAACGAACGTCCAATTATAGGGATGACAGGATTTTAAAAGATAGCGACGGAAGTTTGCAACTTATGAAAAATACAGCATAAATTAAGATAAGAAATAACATCAATTATTATTATTGATCTTGTTTGAAAAAATAGGATTTATTTTTTTTGTCATTTTAGAACAATCATTCAGTTTTGAAAGGAGGTGAGGGAAATGCCAGATTCGGATTCGGAACCCTGCACGCATCATCATTTCGGGTTTAAGGATATACGTGTTTATCTTTGAAACATTTGAAGCAAGGATGAAGACGTATATCCTTAAACCGCCAGAAAAACAATCCTATTTTCAAGCTTGTACAGCATTTGCATATAACTGAAACGTTGTTACAGATTGCGAATAGGAAGTACAAGGAGGGAGGAGAAATGACATTAACAACAAGGCACCATATACTGGTGTGTTTAGAGGAGCAGAACTATAGCCGTAAAGTTCTGTTGAAAGGTGCCTTATTAGCAAGGAAATATGGTTATACTTTCGAAGTGTTATTTTTCTGTTCCGTCGAAAGCAAGTATACGATGTTTCATTTGTTAAATTTAGCAGAAAGTAAAAAATTAAGCAGCAGATTAGGCGCAAAAAAATTTACAATGAAGCGCGTAAAAAATGAATGGAAGACAGCAAAAGAAATAGTAACAGCTGCCAAAAATAGTGATGCAAAAGAAATTATTATGTCAGGATCCCAGCCAAACAACAGGTTGCATCAACCGTTTTGGAAAAGAGCTTTCTATTGTGATAAATACAATTATATTTTAAAAAGTATACCGGATATTATTCTGGTGGTAATGCATCATAGCGAATATAATCCTTTTGAAAAAGGAGCTTATCAAAATGGGAGACAAGGCTATTTAGTAAATAAGAACACGAATAAAACAACGTATTTTCTTTATGATACACCTTTTAGAGAAAAAGATATCTCCGGACTTTTCTTTCAGGAAAAGGGTACAGATGCAGGTAATGGGGTTTTTGCTTTTATTCGTAAGGGAAGAGTAAAATATGTTAATATACGCGATGGTAAAACGAATTTCAGTATAGAAGACGAGACACAATCATCACATGCTGCCCCGCAGAGAATTGGCTTTTAAGAGAATGATTCAAATAAAGGCTCTGGATTAGCATTCAGAGCCTTTATGACAAAAACAGTGTATGAATGAAAGATGCGGTACGAATTCGTCAAGAAGCAAAAATTATTTGGAAGGAGGGGGAAACGTGACTGTACAAAAAGTTTCATCCCGGGAAGAATCAGAATTAACATTAGAACAAGCCAAAGAAAAATTGGTGGAAAAAGGCAAGAAAAATGGCGTGCTTCTTTATGAAGAAGTAGCTAGTGTGTTGTCTGATTTTGATTTGGATTCTGAACAATTGGATACCATTTATGAGTATATGGAAGAACAAGGTGTTTCTGTGGCGGATGAGTTGGAAGAAGAGCCCCATATACAGGATACAGAAGAGGGTGAAGCTGTAGAACAGATCGATCATAGCGAACCTTCAGAAATGAAAATAAATGATTCTGTTCGTATGTATTTACGAGAAATTGGTAACGTGGATTTGTTATCCCGTGACGAAGAAATAGCACTTGCCGCTCGCATCGAAGAGGGAGATATGGAAGCGAAAAGTAAATTAATGGAAGCAAACCTTCGTCTCGTAGTCAGTATCGCAAAACGCTATGCGGGCAGGGGAATGTTCTTCTTAGATTTAATTCAAGAAGGAAATATCGGGCTGTATAAAGCAGTTGAAAAATTTGATTACCGAAAAGGGTTTAAATTCAGTACCTACGCAACTTGGTGGATTAAGCAGGCTATTACCCGGTCTATTGCAGATCATGGCCGTACCATTCGGATTCCGGTACACATGGTCGAAACCATTAATAAATTAACCCGTGTTCAACGTTCTTTACTCCTGGATCTAGGCCGTGAACCAAATCCGGCTGAAATCGGAGAAGATATGGGATTAACGCAAGATAAAGTAGAGGACATTTTAAAAGTCATTCAAGAGCCAGTATCTTTAGAAACACCTGTTGGAGATGAAGATGCTTCGTATTTAGGAGACTTTATTGAGGATCGTGAAGCAGTTTCACCTTCTGATTATGCAGCACATGAATTGTTAAAAGAGCAAATAGAGGAAGTACTGGATACCCTCCCTTTCCGAGAAGAAAATATTCTCCGTCTCCGCTTTGGATTAGATGATGGAAAAACAAGAACGCTGGAAGAGCTTGGTAAGGCATTCGGAGTGACCAGAGAGCGTGTCCGCCAAATTGAATCAAAAGCATTACGTAAGTTAAGGCACCCAAGACGCAGTAAACAATTAAAAGATTTTCTGGATTAATTTGAAGTGTTATTTTAAAATTTTATACGCATGCCTCGAAGTCCGGTGACTACATTGTTATTCGGACTTTTTTCTTTATGAAAAATCATTTCATTGCATGTCAGTTGCTTATACAGGCAGGTTTTCGCTATGATAGTAGGAGATATCTTTTTTGGCAGCTCTAATTCTCTTTAGCAAATCAAGCATCTAATAAAGAGGAGCGGCATAGTTAAAGCAAAACTGCTATTTGTGTGCTGATGAATAGAAAGCGTATCATCCTTTATAGCACATGTAAATCTATCACATAATTGAGGAATGCATATGGACTTTATTTTGGATCGTTCATCCAAAACACCACTGTATAAACAAATCGCAACCTATATTGAAAACGGAATTTCGACAGGAGAATTTTCACCGGATGTGCCGCTGCCTTCTGAACGTCATTTAGCAAAAGAGCTTCTGGTGAACCGAAGTACGGTAGTTGCTGCTTATGATGAGCTGCAGTCGTTAGGAATCGTTGAAAGGATAAAAGGCAGCGGCACACATATTAGTACAGATATTTGGGGGATATCGGACAAGCGAATACCTAACTGGGGAAGATATGTAGAGGATGGCTCATTTCTTCCTAATTTACCATTAGTCCAAAAAATACGCACGGAAACGCAAAATAATGGCATGATTAATATGGCAAGCGGGGAATTAGCTGCAGATCTATTTCCATCCGAACAGTTGCATTCTATTTTTAAAGAATCCCCATTTGAAGAGTACCTGGGATACGATCATCCGCAGGGAAATGTTGATTTGAGAGACACCATTTCCAAGCATCTTTCTGCATATAAAGGTATTTCTATTGATACGGCATCTATTCTGATTACATCCGGCGCACAGCAAGCCCTTCATCTTATCGTACAATGTTTACTGAAACCCGGCGATGCGGTAGCGATAGAAGATCCCTCGTACGCTTATTCATTACCTTTGTTTAAGTCCGCCGGTTTACGTACTTTTTTATTAAAAAGTGATAAAAATGGAATCGATCCGGAAGAAATCGTTGCATTGCATAAAAAACACCGCATCCGGATGGTCTTTGTTAATCCGGATTTTCAGAATCCGACTGGTATACAAATGTCTTTAAACAGGCGGAAAAGAATATTAGAGATTTCATCTGATTATGGAATCCCGGTTGTAGAAGATGATCCGTATAGTATTACGGCGTTTGATGGCAATGTTGCTTCTTCTTTAAAGCGGATGGATACAAACGGAAATGTCTTATATATCAGTTCTCTATCCAAAATTGTTGCTTCCGGATTACGGATTGGCTGGGTTGTCGGACCGAAAAAAGTTATTCAACGCTTGGCTGATGCCAAACAGCAAGTTGATTTTGGACATAGTATTTTCCCGCAATGGGTTGCTCATACTTTTGTTGGTTCGCGACAGTTTGATGAACATATCAATAAGATCCGGCAGCAGCTGGAAACACGCAGGAAGACGTTGGCACAAGCGTTAACCCATTTTTTAGGGGAGAAAGCAGCATTTATCGAACCGGATGGCGGTATTCATTTATGGTGCCAGCTGCATGTTGACGTCGATGAATTTCAATTGCTGGATGAATCGTTGAAACGAGGATTTGCTTTTGTACCTGGTTCTATCTTTGGCGAGAGTAAAGGGTTTGTTCGTTTCACTTATGGCAGAAGTAAGCGTGCAGATATTTGGGAAGGTATTTCCCGGTTTGCAAAAGCTTTACAGTATTTGCAGGAAACGAACCGCTCCTCCGATGATCGTTAAAGTGGATGGGGGATTTTTATCCAAATTGGATGGTATCATTTTTGAAAATTCCAGTACAATGAAAATAGATGGAGAATGTATCCCGGCAGGGGGCAGCCAAAATTAGGAAATGGAAGCAGGAGATGAAATTTGTCATGACTTGGACATTTATATTAATTACGATAGCAGGGATTATACTAAAATTTTTAACCAGTCCGCCAAGCGCTTTGGTAGGGTGGGTTTTAAATAAATTTGAACTGCATCCCAAACTGGAAGCAGAAAACAGTACAATAACCTATGACGAAGAATACCTGGAAGGGGGTAAAAAAAGAAATGTGATAGATTCTTTTAATGAAGCTCAATTTTTATACAAGAATCATATTTTTCCAGGCAAGGAAGCATCCTATCTTCAACCGGAAACGGGCAGCATGCCGTATATCATTTATTATAATAAAAAAAATAAGAAAATCACATATCATGTTTTTGCTTATGAAAACCATGTGGATGTCGTGAAACAATGGAAGAAAAAAATGGTTTCTTATACGCTGGATGCAGATTATATACAGAAAATAACTTCGTCAGATAACAGGCTGCTTGATAATGCCTGACCGCAGTCATGCTGCGGTGATTATTATTTCATGCAATGGAAGCGGAGGAGGAGAGATGGATCATGGTGAATACCCTTATTATACTGGTTATTATCGTGTGTGTGCTGGCGCTAGCCGGAACCTTGCTTGTTACCAAAAAGTTAGATGATAATTATGAACGAAAGAAAAGTTTTTCAAGTCTTTCTTATATTTATTTCCTCGGCTTGCCAGCAATTATTTTACTTTCCGTTCTTATTTGGATTTTCGTTTAAAAGAAACAATCATCATAACAGGAATGCATAAAACACGGGAACCCCGTGTTTTATCTGTTTCAAAGCATCATTTAGTGCTATATCAGAATCGTTGAATCGCAGGGTGTTTTCGCCATACATGCAAATTAAAAAAGTGATTTTTCAGACAGAATGCGTTATCATCAATGTAAAAGGGAGAAATCAACATGTATGAAAAAATTGTAGAAGCAGCACATCGTTTAGATGGGATTGCACACAAAACGCCGGTCCTTACATCCACACTTTTAAACGAGCGAACCGGAAATCATATGTTTCTTAAGTGCGAAAATTTCCAGCGCATGGGGGCTTTTAAATTCCGTGGAGCCTATCATACTATCAGCTCTCTTTCGCAAGAAGCCAGAAGGAAGGGAGTCATCGCCTATTCATCCGGGAATCATGCGATGGCTACGGCTTTAACTTGTAAACTACTAGATATTCCGGCGACAGTGGTCATGCCTGAGGATGCGCCGCGAGTTAAAACAGATGCTGTGCAAGATTATGGGGCGACGATCATAAGATATAATCGCAAGACGGAATCGCGGGAGGAAATTGCGCAAGATTTAATCCATACATTTGATTATACGTTAATCCCTCCTTTCGATGCGATATCCATTATAGCGGGACAAGGTACTGTAGCCAAAGAGTTAATAGAAGAAACCGGGGAGCTTGATTACCTGTTGGTTCCTTGCGGGGGTGGCGGTTTGATAAGCGGATGTGCAGTTGCTGCAAAACATCTGTTGCCTGAATGTAAAGTGATAGGAGCGGAGCCTGCGTTATCAGATGATGCAGCGAAGTCATTTAAGACGGGTACATTGCAAACGTTGAAAACGCCTCATTCCATTGCTGATGGTTTAAACACACCATCATTAGGAAAAATTACTTTTCCGCTGATTATGGAGCATGTAGATGATTTTATAACTGTGTCGGAGGAAGAAATCAAGAGCGCCATGTATTTTCTTTGGACACGATTAAAGGTGGTAGTTGAACCATCCGGTGCGGTTGCTTTAGCGGCATATCGACAGCTTTCTGCTAAAGGAAAAAAAGTTGGTGTTGTATTAAGCGGCGGAAATGTGGACGTCAGGAAAGCCAGTGATTTATTTAAAGATATCATGGACTAAGGAGGCAGGAGGTGCGCTTGATGATCGATGCACATATTCATTTGGATTGGTATCAGCCGGATGAGTTACAACAGATCATTCGTACACGCAAAATAGACGGCATGATAGCCGTTGCGAGTGATTTTGACAGCTGCCAAAAGGTATGGCAATTGGCACAGAAATACCCGTTTGTTTATCCTGCTTTTGGCTGGCATCCGGAACAGGCCTTGCCAACTGTACAAGAAATCAATCAAATCTTGCAGGCGATTGAACAAAGGTTTCAACATATTGCAGCCATCGGGGAAGTGGGGCTTCCTTATTATACAAAACGTAAAGACCCATCTCTTGATGATGCACCTTATCGTGCACTATTGGAACGATTTATGCAAGCTGCAAAGAAGTACGATTTACCGATTGTTTTACACGCTGTTTATGAAGACGCCTCTGTTGCTTGCGATATGCTTGAAAAATATCAGATAAAACGGGCGCATTTCCATTGGTTTAAAGGAGATCAGGCAACGGTGAAACGTATGATAAATAATCAGTATATGATTTCTGTAACGCCGGATTGCTGGTATAAAGAAGAGACAGTGTCTGTCATTCAACAATATCCATTAGAACTTATGATGGCAGAAACAGATGGACCATGGCAGTTTCAAGGCCCTTTTCAAAATCAGATGACCCGTCCGGATATGATTATGGATGTTATGAAGAAAATAGCTGAAATCAAACAGCTGTCTTTTGATGCCGTTCGACAACAGGTGACAGACAATACGTATCATTTTTACCGGTTGGAACGGTTTTAATCGTGCTGAGGAAAGGTTAATAAGGCAAAAGTGTAATAGAATCACATTTTTGCCTTACCAGGAGTTTTTAATTAAAATACGCATCCAAACCAGCAACAATACCGTTTGTCGCATTTTGCTGATAATCATCTGTTTGAATCACTTGCTGTTCGTCTGCATTGCTGATGAAACCAAGCTCAATTAAGACAGCAGTTTGATGATTCTCTTGCAACACTTGAAAACCTGCCTGTTTCGCCCCGCGGTCATGGAGATCGACATGATTCATCAGCGACGTCTGTATGGATTGTGCAAGTTCCCGGCTTTCACTTTCATTCTTATAAAAGGTTTCCACACCGTGTGCGGCTTGGTCTTCCGACGAATTATAATGTAAACTGATAAATGCATCCGGGTTAGTTGTATTACTAATGTTAGTACGTTCCTCCAAAGAAAGATACGTATCATCTTCTCTGGTAAATGTAACAGAAGCCCCCAGTTGACGTAATTGTTCACTTAATTTTTTTGCTGTGCTTAGTGCTAGTGTTTTTTCATAGACTTCTGAACCTATTGCGCCAGGGTCTTTCCCGCCATGACCCGGATCAATCACAAAATAACGACCAGCAAACGGGTTTTCAGAATTTTGTTCCGCTTGTACTTCTTGTTCGTCTGCTTGGGGTTCAGTATCTTCGTTTTCTGTTTCATCGTCTTTTTGCTCGGTACTATCTTCTGGTGCTTCTTTATTGATTTCTTCTTCTGTTTCCGGCGAATCTGTTGTTTTCATTTCTTCGGATACTTCGCCGTTTCCAGCTGATTCGTTTTCTTCCTCTTTATCAAGCAAATATAAAGCAATCCATACTTCTTCATTTTGATAATATGTTTTTCCCCAGCCATACGACTCTTCAAAAATAGTAATTTTTTCCCCATGAAGCATCTGTGTAACAACAGCTGCATTTTTGTCAGGTGCTTGACGTACATTAACAGCCGGAGCTTGAACACGGTATAATTCGCCATTGTCTGCGGATTTCGCAGATGCTATATTTGTTTCTGTAGCGGCCGCCGTTTCCATGTGTTGTTCTTCTGTATCTGTTTGTTCGTTTTCTGGTTCTGTCTCTAGATTATCTGCTGCGGAAAGTTGATATAATGCGACCCAGGCCTGCTCTCCATTATAAAATGTCTTTCCCCAGCCATTAGATTCTTCAAAAATAGTAACCTTATAATCTTGTTTTAACTCACCGAGAATAGTTGCTTCTTTTGAAGGAGCATCCATTAATTCTATTGTCTCTGCATCAACTTGATACATTTTCCCGTCATCTGCATGAACAGTTGGTAAAAAAATGAATAAGCAAACTAGAAAAGCAATGCCTATCATAATATTGTACTTCATATTGGAAATACCTCCAATGAATAGTTTGTTATATTGACAGGTTGTCCAAGAAGTTTCATAGATATACATTTTTTGAAAGAAAAGAGTGAGAGTTTCAGATAATTTGTAATAATTTCACTGGATTCTATATTTTAAAATGGAAAGAATATGATAGACTAGAAGAAATACGATCAATTTTGATACCATAGAAGGCAGATAGTAAACGATTGATGAATGAAATACATTAAGTGGGAGGATACATACGAACGGTTTGGAGAAATTAGTTAGGAAGTGGTATAAATTTCTACATTAAAATGATGTAAAATTATATGATATATTCCTTCGTTGAAATTATTAGCGTCTTGACAACGTTCCGCACCTTCCCATAACATATATTGTATTATTAAAAATTTTGGAAATCGAAAAGAAGATAAAAAGAAGGTGTGTAGATGGAGAAAAAAAGAGTGAGAGCAAGAAACAGCGGCGTTATGGAAGCATCTTCGAATAAAAGAATGCTATATTTGTTTGCCATCATGGTTATCGGTTTTAATCTGAGACCGGCGATTACTTCTGTCGGGCCGCTGTTAGGGACCATACGAGATCAGATTGGTCTGGAAAATTGGAGTGCAGGGACCATTACCAGTTTGCCGCTGATTGCATTTGCTGTTGTTTCACCACTTGCTCCGAAATTTGGACGGCGGCTGGGGAATGACCAAGCTGTTCTGTTGGGGCTGGTGCTGCTGTTCGTCGGAATTGGCATCCGTTCTATTCCTTATACACCGACTTTGTTTATCGGAACAGCTATTATTGGTGTTGGTATTGCAATAATGAATGTGTTGTTACCAGCAGTAATAAAAGAAAAATTCCCGCATAAAGTAGGGCAGATGACCAGTGTGTATTCAACATCGATGGCCATATTCGCAGCTACAGCTTCCGGGCTGTCTGTCCCGCTTGCCAAAAATGCAGGCTTGGGCTGGGAGTTAGCTTTATTATCCTGGGCTGTGCTGACTGTGGTTGGAATCATTGTTTGGATCTTTGTTCTTAGACAAGATTCTAATTCAAAAGAAGAACAAGTGGCGTTAAGCGACCGGTCTTATAATGACGGAAATTTATGGAAGTCTCCGCTGGCTTGGCAGGTTACTTTGTTTATGGGGCTGCAATCATTTATATTTTATGTCATCGTATCGTGGCTGCCAGAGATCATGCAGAGTTTTGGTTTTTCCGTATCAGCAGCTGGATGGCTGGTAGCCTATGTGCAGTTTATCGGCTTGCCATCTACCTTTTTGGCGCCGGTGCTGGCAGAAAAGTTCTCCAATCAGCAGGGTATTGTATTAGGAATTGGCGGTGGCGCAACGATTGGATTTGCCGGTCTTTTAATCGGAGGACCGCTGCCGCTCATTTTTGTCTGGGTAACACTGCTTGGTGTTACTTTCGGGGGCGCTATCAGCTTGTCACTTGCGATGCTGGGAATGCGTGCACGAAATGCCGAGCAAGCAAGTTCCCTGTCCGGGATGGCACAATCCATCGGTTATATTTTTGCCGCAGTCGGACCGTTATTTATAGGGCTGCTGTTTGATATAACGCAAGCATGGAATGCGTCTCTGATTGCTATTGTAACGGTTTGTTTATTGATGACACTGGCAGGATTGGGTGCTGGCAGAAATAAATATGTGTAAATATCTGATTTTGTCTTGACCAAGTTGAGAGTTGTTTTTTGAGATACGCTATGTACTTATTCTAATTTCATAGGAAGATATTCGACTGAACCCTATAAAATACACACGGATGAAAGGACTTATCCGTTCTGTTTTGTAGGGTCTTTTTTTATAAAGGAAAGGAATTCGATGTGAAAAAGGCAACGAATATATTTTGATTGAAAACATCATTACTTCATTTTTTGATAAGAAGTTTTTGATTGTAGAAGGACTTATGATACCCTGGCGATAAATCGAATGATAAAGAAGGAGATTAAAAGATAACTTTGATGTTTACGAGTTATATTTCTGGTGAATAAAGCTAACTATAAGTGTGTGTTCAAAAAGTCCGATAAATAGGACCAAGAAGTTCAAGGCGACTAGCAAATTCCAAACGGAGCGTATGTTTTATAATACGTGAGTATTGGAATTTGCTAGTCAACGCAGAAATTCGCCGCGTCATTTTTATTGGACTTTTTGAACATCCTCTATAATAGATTTTTGCATCTCGTTTTTTTAGAATATGGATTGTTCTGTCAGATTCAAAATATACCAAGGTGGTGAGCGATATGGATGTTTTCTATTTTTCAGCAGGAAGTTCTGTTTATGAAATAAAAAAAGAAGAACAGGGATGGGTAATGGAAGAACGGCCGACACCGGCACCGTTTTTATGTCTTGCAGCAGATCCTAGCCGGAAAGGGCGTCTGTATGGAGGAACTTTTAACGAAGGTTTATGGATCAGTAATGATAGCGGGAAAACATGGATGCCCGCTGGTTCAGGAATAACACATAACAGAGTAATGAGCGTTGCAGTCAGTCCGACAGAGGTGAAAAATGGATATCATGTTGTCTGGGCGGGTACAGAACCGAGCGGGTTATTTCGTTCAGAAGACGGAGGGGAAACTTGGAGTGATTGTCCGGCGTTACTAGATTTACCTTCCAAATCTTCTTGGAGTTTTCCGCCTCGTCCATATACGCATCATGTACGTTGGATTGAACCTGACAGGCATGAAGAAAACCGTATATTTGTTGGCATTGAACTTGGCGGCGTCATGAAGAGTGAAGATAAAGGAGCGAGCTGGGAAGATCGGAAACCGGATTCCCAATATGATTGTCATGCTTTAACGATGCATCCCCGTGTTACAGGGCGGATATATGAAGCTGCTGGCGGCGGTTATGCGGAAAGTTTTGATAGTGGAAATACATGGAAGACAGTTAATCAAGGGCTTGGATCTTATAACTATTTGGTTCATATTGCTGTAGATGCAGGGAATGCAGATACAATGGTGGCAGCTGCAGCGCAGGGTCCTTATGAAGCGTATGACCCAGCGCGTGCAAGGACGATTGTAGTACGACGTGAAAATGGGGATTCCTGGTCGTCTGTAGAGCATGGTTTGCCTGCTGCGGAAGGATCTTCTGTCTTTGCTTTAACTTCACATCCATCGAAAGCCGGCTTTTTTTACGCTGTGAATAATCGCGGCTTTTACCTTTCTGATGATGCAGGGAAAACTTGGGAAAGCGCCTTGGCGGATTGGCCGGATTATTTGAAAACAAAAAGAATCCATGGATTCGTAATGGTTGCTTCGCTAGATTAAAACACGATAATTTATATAATAACAATTTCATTGTTTCCTGCAAGAGTAGAAGTGAATGATATGTCGAACACGGCATGGGTTTATGGAAGGAGTTGAATACATGCAAATAAAGAGGCGTAATAAGCGTCATGCTGGCTTCATTTTTACTGTTACGGCAACGGTAGTGCTTGCACTTGGCGGATGTGTCTCAGAGCAAGAGGACGGCCAGGAATCGGAACCTGACCCAACGGAAGATGAACAGGAGACGGCACCCCCTCCAAACGATGAAGAAGAAACAGAACCTGAACCGGATGTGCCAGAAGCTTACGGTGTCAGCGCAGGGCACCCAGATGCTGTTGAAGCAGGAATGACTGTTTTAGAAAATGGAGGTAATGCTGTGGACGCTGCTATTGCATCTGCATATGCCATTTCGGTTGTCGAACCGTTTGCTTCAGGAGTTGGCGGCGGCGGGGTAACACTGGTTCAAGAACAAGGTCAGGACCCCGAGGCATATGATTACCGGGAAGTCGTTCCTGAAGATGGTGTGCCTGCATCAGGTATTGGTGTTCCTGGTTTTGTTGCCGGTACAAAGGAATTACATGACGATTACGGAGAAGCTGACTGGCAGACAGTGATTGACCCGGCAATTGAATTAGCAGAAAGTGCGGAAGTGTCTGAAACGTTAGCACAGCAGCTTCAATCTGCTCAGGACCGTCTGCCGGTTGAGCAGCTGGAGCATTTCTATCCTGGGGGCACAGCGATTGAGGCTGGCGCCACTTTAGAGCAGCCGGCATTGGCAGAGACATTGCGCGATATCCGGGATAGTGAAGGAACTTCCTTTTATGAAGGAGATACTGGAGAGGCTTTAACAGCTGTTGAAGGACTTGACATGGATTCTCTTGCGGACTTCGATGTCGGCCGGCATGATCCGGTAACCGGAGAATTTGCCGGATATGAAGTGACTGGTGCTCCTCCTCCGCTTCCTGGTGCCAGTGTCATTCAAATGCTGCAAATCATGGAAGAAAGAGGAACATTAGAAGAAGAACGGAATAGTACGCCATTTGTGCATGATATTGCGATGTCTTGGCGAATTGCCCAACAATTTGTCGACGCGGATTTTGGCGATCCTTCGTTTGTGGATGTTCCAGTCGATTCTATCGTTGACCGGGAACAAAATGCTGCTTTAGCAGAAGAAATCTCCAGTGACAGTGTGTTGCCAGAGGATGAGAATCGAACTTATGGCGATTCGGACCCTAACACAACACATATCACTGTAATTGATGATGATGGTGCAGTCGTTTCTATGACAAATACACTGACAAATTTCTTTGGTTCCAGTGAATATACAGACGGCTTCTTTTTGAACAATCAGATGGATCGGTTTGACATTGGGCAAACCGATCAGAACACACCAGAACCTGGACGGCGCTCTGTCACCTGGTCATCCCCGATGATTGTTGCGGATGATGAGGGACCGGTTTTAGGAGTTGGCAGTCCAGGAGGCGAGCGTATTCCGATCATGCTTACGCAGGTAATTTCTGACTGGGTTCAAGAAGAATCCGATTTGGAGGAAGTTATTGAAGCGGACCGTTTCCATTTGACGGATAACGCTCTTGTGATGGAAAATGTGCCGGAACCAAATGTGAGAGATGCATTGCTTGATATCGGTTATGATGAGATTCGTGAAGCTCCGACCCCGCTTTATTTTGGCTCTATTCAAGCCCTGATGATTGATCGGGACAATGATTCCATCTCCGGAGCGGCCGATTCCCGGCGAGAAGCTGATTGGCGTATAGAAACACGGGAATAAGGAAGGTATCTAGTATTCTAAAAGTTTACTTTGGTAGCTTATTAAGGAGTTAACGTTAATGAAGCAGAACAACCAACATCAAAGAATTGCGATTTTAGACCAAATGCGGGGCGTTGCTTTATTTGGAATCTTTTTAGCCAATGTCCCAGGTCTGTCTTCCGTTGATACGGAAAATTTGTCTCCGTTCAATGAAATATTAAGAAGTTTGGAAGAGATTATATTAACGGACAGCACCCGGCCATTGTTTGCATTCATGTTGGGCCTGAGTCTCATGTTATTGTATAATCGCCTGAAAACGAAGGAAATCAACCCTTATCCAGTATTATTCAGACGGCTATTTTTGCTGGCCTTCGTCGGTGCTGTGCACGGTTTTGCTATTTGGTCGGGAGATATTCTGCTCATGTATGGAATGGCAGGATTTGTCCTTCTGCTGTTTATGAATTGGTCGACAACCGGACTAGCTATTACTGCTTTCCTTTTTTGGATTGGATATGCAGTCGGGACGGATTTCATCAGCTACTTCTCGTCTTATAATTTGTCTCTTGAAGATGGCTTAAAAGGGCTGTTGCCTGATTCAAAAGAACCGCCGACAGGAACAGAATATCTTATCATTGAATTTTCTTCTATGGCCGCACATATCGGTTTTTTCCTGTTTGGTATGTATGCATATCGCAGAGGATTGTTTGCAATAATCGAAAAGCGGAGAAAAGCTATGAGCTTATTAGCCGTTCTTTTTCTGGTGATTGGTTTGGCAGGAAAAGCAAGCCTCTATGATAGCGTTGCGTTACATCCGTTGGAAAACTTTTATCCCTTTATGGTGACGATTGGCATGATTTTGTCCATTGTCCTTTTAGGTACGAGTAAGACGAATATCTCTAAACTGCTTGTACCGTTCACTTCTGTAGGGAAGATGGCGTTTACGAATTATCTTTTGCAGTCTCTCGTGTTTGTTCTTCTGTTTCAATTCAGCGGACGAACAATTTTTATCAACTTAGGGATTTGGGAGGAACCAAGCTATGCGTTCGCTCTTGTTATTGGTGTGATTGTATTCGCCGCGCAAATGCTTTTCAGTCACCTTTGGTTGAAAGTATTCTCCTACGGGCCGTTTGAATGGCTTTGGAGAATAGGGACTTATGGGGAAATGGTTTCAATAAAGAGGAAGGAGGAATAAAGGGCGTTTAAAAAATCCTTAAAGATACTATAAGTGTGTGTTCAAAAAGTCCGATAAATAGGACCAAGAAGTTCAAGGCGACTAGCAAATTCCAAACGGAGCGTATGTTTTATAATACGTGAGTATTGGAATTTGCTAGTCAACGCAGAAATTCGCCGCGTCATTTTTATTGGACTTTTTGAACATCCTCTTAAAAAATGAAAATTTGCAATACATGAATAATTCAATGCATTTATAGCATAATTTATCTTATATGGAATGATTTCATGGATTATCCAACCTTCTTTTTAAACATGTCATAAGTAAAAATCCAACTAAACTTATAGTTGGATTTTTTACTGACTATTGATGAATGAGCAAATTAAGTCCAAGCACCTTTTCGGAAAACAGGGACACGGCTGCCATCTTCTTTAATGCCATCAATATCCATCTGATCTGATCCGATCATAAAGTCGACATGTGTGGTAGAACGATTCAGACCTGCTTCTTGTAATTCTTCTTCCGTCATTTCTGTTCCGCCTTCTAAATTGAACGCATAAGCAGAACCCAGTGCTAAGTGATTTGAAGCATTTTCATCAAATAATGTATTGAAGAAAGTCAGGCCTGATTGAGAAATAGGGGACGCATCCGGTACTAAAGCAACTTCGCCTAAGTGGGAAGCGCCTTCGTCCTGTTCGATTAATTTCTGAATCACTTCTTCCCCTTTCTCAGCAGTCACTTTGGTTACTTTCCCATTTTCAAAATGGAACTTCATCCCTTCAATGACCGAACCGGCATAACTTAACGGTTTTGTGGAAACGACAACACCGTCAACCCGGTTAGCATCCGGAGCAGTAAATACTTCTTCTGTCGGCATATTCGCGATAAAACGTTCCCCGCGAGCATTAAAACTTCCTGCACCTTCCCAGCGGTGGTTTTTCGGCAGGCCGACTGTTAAGTCCGTCCCCGGTGCAGTGTAATGCAGTGCTGTAAATTGTTCTTTATTCAAAGATTCAGCTTTCGTTTCCAGGGTTTTATCTTTTTCTTCCCAAGTACGAATGGCATCTTCATCATATAAATGAATCGCTTTGAAAATCGCATCCCATAATGCATCGGTCTGTTCTTCTGCAGAATCTAAATCCGGAAAGACTTTCGCTGCCCATTCCGGGCTGGCTGCAGCTGCTACAATCCAGGAAATTTTATTGGATTGGGTGGCTTGAGCCATTGGTTTAAAAGCTTCTCCAGCTGCTTTTTGTGCTGCTGCGATTTTTTCACTGTCTAATCCTTTTAACGCATCGGGGTCGTTTGACACAACATTGATACGGGTGGCGCCTTCTTCAATGATATAATTCATTTCTTCTATGCGGTATTCCGGAATATCCGTTAATGTATCTGTTGATTGATGTTCAAATCCAAGTCTGGAAACTTTATCGTCTCCCCATTTAACAATAACGCGTTTAGCGCCTTTTTCGTAAGCAGCTTTTGTTATCTGACGGGCTAAAGGAGCTTGATCAACATCAATTGATAAAACAACAGTGTGGTCTTTTTGTACATTCACACCAGCAGAAACGATTAATTCAGCATATTTTTGCAGGTATTCATCAAAATTTTCCAAAGTCATGTATAGAGCCTCCTCGTAAATTGATATACGTTTTCATCGTAGCACAATCATTTCCGAATCACAAAAGAGGAGTTAAATATTGATTGATGCTGAACGTAAAATCTGTCATTCTTCCCGCTTGATTTTTAGATATTAATACATTTGGTGAGCCGATGGATTATAAAGGTGAAGAGCAACAGATGATGATTGTTTGCTTCATTTTGAATAAAAGGAAATAATTTCAAAGAAACGTATGTTCTTTTTGTGAGAAGCGTGTTATGATAATTGCATGTTGATTGACAATAAAGGAGAAAAAGAGCATGACAGGAAAAACACATATCATGGCTGGTATCACAGCAACGACGGCTATCGCTGCAGTTACGGATACGTATCAGCCCGAATGGTTTATTGCAGCAGGTGCAGCGGGCGGATTGCTTCCGGATATTTGTCATAGCGGCAGCAAAATCGGTCGGAGATTCCCAGTGGTTTCGAAAATAGTCAATGCCCTCTTTGGGCATCGGACCTTTACACATAGTTTATTATTCTTAGCGCTGATGGCGTTTATTTTATCTAAGTTCGTCAGTAATTCGTCCATTATCATGGGAATTTTAGCAGGCATGGTTACCCATTTCATTTTAGATGCTTTCACTAAACAAGGAATTAAGTTGCTGTATCCTGCTAAAATAACGATTCGCTTTCCATTTGCTGCAACGACTGGCGGGAAAGCGGAAGGAATTGTTTTGTTGGCATTAACTGTCGTTACACTTTATTATGCCAACGATATACTTGCACTTTTCTAGTTTGCTATTGTTGGTAAACTTTGCAGCAGGTAAAGTGACTATCATGAAAATTCGAATGACAACCATACAGAAATAATATCTTCATGAATACTTTTCATTTCTTTGCTAAAAATAAATAACATTACCATTGTTAGGAGATGAATCTGTATGAGTGAATATGAAAAAAACAAAAAGGAACAGCAGCTGGAATCCTATATCAGGGATACCTATAATCAAGAGATGATTTCGAATGAAGGAAAGAAGATTGTAGATGATGAGAATTCACTGACTGCCGGCGACCGCGGTCCGACTTTGATTGAAGATTTTCTTGCCAGAGAAAAGCTGGCGCATTTTGATAGGGAGAGAATACCAGAGCGGGTTGTGCATGCACGAGGTTATGGCGCTTATGGAGAATTCGAACTGTATCAATCTATGAGTGACGTCACAATGGCGGATTTCTTACAGGACCCCTCCAAGAAGACGCCATTATTTGTGCGTTTTTCACAAGTAATCGGTTCAAGAGGCTGTAATGAAACGGTGCGCGATGTACGTGGTTTTTCTATTAAGTTTTACACAGATGATGGAAATTTTGATATTGTCGCTATCAATTTCCCAATTTTCTTCATTCAAGATGCGATTAAATTCCCTGATTTGATTCACTCGGTCAAACCGGAACCTGATAATGAATACCCTCAAGGTCAGACAGCACATGATACGTTTTGGGATTTCATGGGCAGCAACCCGGAAACAACCCATATGGCGATGTGGATTATGTCTGACCGGGCCATTCCAAAGAATTATCGTACCATGGAAGGTTTTGGCGTTCACACCTATCGTTTTGTAAACAAAGAGGGGGTTGCGCATTTCGTAAAGTTTCATATCAAGCCTGTACTCGGTGTTCATCCATTGATTTGGGATGAGGCACAAAAGCTTGGCGAAGACGCCGATTTTCATCGCAGAGATCTCTGGACGAATATCAAGATGGGAAATCATGTGGAATATGAGCTTGCTGTACAGATTATTCGGGAAGACCAGGAGTTTATGTTTGATTTCGATATTTTAGATCCGACAAAATTCTGGCCGGAAGAGGAAGTGCCGCTTCAAAAGATGGGGAAGATAACGTTAAACAAAACAGTTGATAACGCCTTTTCAGAAACGGAGCAAAGTGCGTTTCATCCTGGAAATATTGTTCGGGGAATTGATTATTCCAATGACCCGCTGCTGCAGGGACGTTTATTTTCGTATACAGATACTCAGCAAGCACGAATTGGAGCCAATTACCAGCAGCTGCCTATCAACAAGCCGGTTTGCCCGGTATTTAACAATCAGCGGGATGGGAACTCACGTCATGTGATTGACCGTGGAAAAGTTTCTTATCATAAAAACTTATTGGCGGAAAATACACCCTCAGAGGTTCCACCGGATAAGGGTGGATTCGTTACCTATCCTTCTACCGTGGAAGGGTTGAAACAGCGTAAAACAGCGGATTCTTTTAAAGATCACTATACCCAGGCAAGGATTTTCTGGAATAGCATGACACCAGTAGAGCGAGAGCATATTATTGGAGCGTACAGTTTTGAGCTGGGAAGATGCCTGGTTGTTGCTGTGCGTCAGCAGATGGTGAACCGCTTAGCAAGGGTCAGCACAGAGCTGGCAGAGGCTGTAGCTAAAAATGTCGGCGTTACCGTACCGGATGTTGAAGAATCCACGGCTACGAAATCATCACCGGCAATAAGCCTGATGAATACAAATTTTGTCGCGAATACACTGAAAGTCGCTGTTTTTCTAGCAGAAGGTTTTCCTGGGAAGGAAGTGGATGATCTGCTTCAGCAATGGAAGAAGGCAGGCATGCACCCGGTTATTGTCAGCAATAAACTTGGTGAGGTAAGCGGAAGCGACGGCGTAACATATCAGGTAGATCAAAGCTTTCTTACTGGTTCTCCATTGAGCTATGAAGGCGTATATCTTGTTGGCGGAACCGGGGTGGATGACTATTTTCATCATCAAGCTCATACGTTTATCATGAATATGTACAACCATTTTAAGCCGATAGGTGCTAGAGAAGAGAGTGCTCATTTACTGCAGGAAATGGGAATTGATGGACAGCCTGGAGTAGTTATGGATATGGATTCGCAATTTGGACAAAAATTTATCGATGCCATGGCGAAGCAGCGTTTTTGGGAACGTCCGAGTTACCTTTATAATATGTAAGGTAAATATGTTTAGTGAAGAAGGAAGAAAGCATCAAATTACGGTAACAGCGCGTAATTTGATGCTTTTCTTTAGAGCTTTATTGAGATATGCAATGCATGATTTACCAAATCTATCTAAGAGCTTATCAAGCACGTTTGAGTTGATTGTTTAAGCGAAATCCGTTTGATAATATGGACAATGCAACAGAAAAACATTCTCCTGGAGGTTTTGACCATGAAAGCAATTATTATCGATCAATACGGCGATGCAGATCAGCTAAAGGAAAAAGATGATATTCCAATTCCGGAAATAAAAGATAATCAGGTATTAGTAGAAATGCACGCTACGTCCATTAATCCAATTGACTGGAAATTGCGCGAAGGTTACCTGCAGGAAGGCCTGCCTTTTGAATTTCCAATTATTTTAGGATGGGACGCAGCAGGAGTCATTAAACAAATCGGTAAAAATGTGACCACCTTTCAAGTGGGAGATGAGGTATTTGCTAGACCGGATCTCACACCAAATGGCACATATGCTGCGTATACAGCGGTAGATGAAGAACTGCTAGCGATGAAACCAGAAAATATCAGCTTTGAAGAAGCAGCTGCTGTCCCGTTAGCGGGTCTTACGGCCTGGCAGTGTCTTGTCAATTTTTCTGAAATTAAACAAGACGATAAAGTGTTAATTCATGCCGGTTCTGGCGGTGTCGGCAGCATGGCCGTTCAGATTGCTAAAAGCTTCGGTACTTATGTAGCTTCGACTGCCAGCGGGAAAAATGAGGCATTTTTAAAAGAATTAGGCGTCGATCAGTTCATTAATTATAAAGAAGAAGACTTTGAAGATGTCCTTCAAGATTATGATATTGTCGTGGATACGTTAGGCGGCGAAATCTTGAATAAAAGCTTCCAGGTATTAAAGGAAGGCGGGCGACTGGTTTCCATCGCAGGACAGCCAGATGAAAAATTAGCAAAACAAAAAGGAATTAAAGCAGATTCCTTATGGCTTGAGCCCGACGGAAAAGAACTGGCTGAATTAGGGAAGCTGATGGAAGACGGGAAATTAAAATCGTATATTGGACATACTTTCCCGCTCACAGAGAATGGCTTAAAAGAAGCGCATCGTTTAAGTGAAACCCATCATGCGAAAGGAAAAATTGTGATTCAAATCAAATAAGTACGATGATACGCAAGGTATAAGATGTTTCAGGCTGCCGAAGGAGTATTTGGCAGCCTGATTTTTGTTAAAGGAAAGAAGTTTATTTAATGACGCATTTCTTAACGGTTACGTAAGAACTCCCTGTACAATAAGGCCAAGCACTAACCCCAGAAAAATAGAAGATAGTGTACCTAATAAGAAATATTCTGCCCAGTTTCTATCATCCAATTGTTTAAAACGCGCAATCGACTTGGCGGCAATAATAAAAGCAATGGACGGATAGGCACCAACTGCTGTTAATAAAATCACCAGCAACCTTTCCAGATAACCGATAAGTTTGCCGCGTGAACGAAGCGGGGCGGAGTAAGTGAAATAGTGATACTCCTCCGAAAAATGCTTGTCTATCTCCGGCCGTATTTTTTCATTCCCGGCAGCTATTTGATGCTTCAACGTCAGTTCGCCTTCAAAATTGGCAAATTCGGATGGCAGGGAGCCGATGATAAATTTTACAATATGACCGCTGACACTGGTCGCTAGAATGTAAATGATAATAATAAATAACACCGTGTTGAATAGACTTAAACTGCTTGTACCATGCAAGTTTAAAAGACTCGCTGTCATCTCTGCAGTTGTCATACGAAAGAAAAGAATACAGGTCAGGAGTATTATCATAATGTGTAAGACTTGGTCTGCCAGAAAATATCCAAGCTTTTTCATATTATCCGTCGGGTTTTTGGGAAGAGAATCTACAAATTTTATTTTTAATAAATCAATCAAAAGATGCGTGATGATAATAAAAGCTAAAGGTAAAATAAGATAGGAAATGACATGTTGAAATGCATATTGATAGCCCCAAATAATAGCGAGTGCGATACCGGTTGTCGGCAGATGGTGAAGCATGTGTTTTTTCAAATATTTCATTTTATGTTGTACCATCTGGTCTGATTGCAGCCAAAAATCAGCAATCAAATGTGCCAGCAGGAGCAATAGTATTGTCATGATAATCTCCTTTCTTTCGGGAAATAATCAGGTAAATATTTGATAATCTGTTGTCTCATGTTTGTTTGCAGCTCATCCGTTAGACGCTGTTTATCATGCATACCTAATGAATCCAACACCTTCACAATATTATAAAAAGTATGCAGGATGACTTGTGTTTTACCCTGTTTCATATGATGGGATATGGTAGCTGTTGTTCTATCAAGATATTGGCTCACCTTTTTTTGCTGGCCGAGTATGAAGTATAAAGAACAGACAAGAGACTGTATTTCGGTTTGTTCGTTAATTTGTTCCTGCTTCAGCATTAAACTTGTATTGATTAATGTTTCAAACTGCTCGCTATAAATCGTAAAATCTTGTTCCTTCGATAAGGTAGGCAACGCAAAACGAAACAGCCATCTGTCCGATTGTTTTTTTAGATGATCATTGGCGTTTCTTGCTTGTTTCATCAATGGATGAATCCACGTTTCTATATTTATGTCCCTTACATCTTCTTGGATCGTACCGAATGATAGACCGAAATAAGGTAGATGATCGGTGAATTTCCAAATGCGGTTGATATAAAAAGCAATTGTGTATGCTGTTGCATAGCCGTTGCTCACAAGTACCAACTCATCCCCGGCGCGGTGGCTGATTTGTGTTGCAGCTGTATTTTCCGTCCACGCAGTAATGCTTTCTTTTAATTGCTCCAAGTAATCACTTAATGCTTTTCCGATATGTTCTTTCGACGAATTACTTATATCCATAATGAACATGGAAACTTCATTTGACATGCATAAAACAGCTCCTTCCTTATCCACTACAGCGATAAGTTTGATGATATCATCAAATATAACAAAAGTTAGATGAAATAGTCAAACTTCATAGAAGTTAGATCGTATAGTCTAATATAATTTAAAAACATACAAAAGCACAACACGGAATGTCGAACACCGAATAAATCATATAAAATTTATTGAAACCATTTCTTCATGAATGATATATTTTTATATTCACCTCAACTCCTTTCGTATCCATGTATATTAGCTTTGCACTTTTTTGCTTCTGGTTACATTTACTACTATAAAGAAATGGGGGTGAATACGAATGCGTCATAAGCTAGAAAAATTTGTGGATCCACTTCCAAACATACAGATTCTAAAGCCTGATCAAAAAGCAAAGGATGGGATTCACTATGAAATCGCGATGAAGCAATTTAAGCACAAGCTGCACCGTGATTTACCAGCAACCACTTTATGGGGATATAATGGACAGTTTCCCGGTCCGATCATTGAGGCAAATCGTGATGAAGCCGTGCATGTGACGTGGCTTAACCAATTGCCAAATAAGCATCTGCTTCCGGTTGATGTCTCGATTCATGGTCTGGATCAGCTTCCTGCTGTACGTACTGTGGTACATTTACACGGTATCGAAACGAAACCCGACAGTGATGGACATCCAGAAGCATGGTATACAAATAACTTTCAGGAAACCGGTCATTTCTTCTCCAGAAAAACCTTTACGTATCCGAACCATCAGCGTGGAAGTCTGCTTTGGTATCATGATCACGCGATGGGGATTACGCGGTTGAATGTATATGCAGGACTTGCAGGGATGTACATTCTTCGCGACGAACAGGAGAGATCATTGAATTTACCAGCGGGGGATTATGAGATTCCGCTTATGATAACAGACCGCAGTTTTAACGCAGATGGTTCCTTATTTTATCCATCGCAGCCTGATGATGCAGCTGAAAATTTACCAGATCCTTCTATTCTTCCAGCGTTTAATGGGGATACGATATTGGTTAATGGGAAAGCATGGCCTTACTTGGAAGTCGAACCAAGAAAATATCGTTTCCGGATGTTGAATGCTTCGAACACCAGATCTTATCAATTACAGCTGGACGCTAATATAGCCTTTCAACAAATCGGTTCCGATGGCGGATTACTTCGACACCCAGTCGAAATGAAGACAATTGGTTTCCTGCCGGCAGAACGGGTCGATGTCATTATTGATTTTTCAAAAGCAGCCGGTCAGTCTATCGTATTAAAAAATGATTTAGGTCCAGACGCGGATCCAAACGATAACACCGGAGATATTATGCAATTTCATGTTACTAAATCTTTAAAAAAGAAAGACCAAAGTTTTTTGCCTGCAGCTTTATCCGTTATTCCGTCATTAAAGCAAAATCATATTGCCGGGATTCGCTATTTAAAATTAGTTGGGTCTGCTGATGAATTTGACCGTCCTTTATTACTTCTCAACAATAAACACTGGCATGATCCAATTACAGAAAATCCGCGCCTGGGGACAACAGAGGTGTGGGCTTTTACAAATACAACCAACTTTTCACATCCTATGCACCTTCATCTTGTTCAATTTCAAGTATTGGAACATCAGTCATTTGATCTGGAGCAATATAATAAAGATGGAAAAATTATATTTACAGGACCGCCAATTGCGCCAGCGGCAAATCAGCGCGGCTGGAAAGATACCATCGAAGTACCTGCTGCAACCATGACCCGAGTGATGGCCAAATTTGCACCATATAGTGGAGAGTTTGTTTGGCATTGTCATATTTTAGAGCATGAAGATTATGATATGATGCGTCCTTATATGGTAGTAGATGATGAGAAAGAAGAAAAACATTAATATATACCGAATAAAGAGTTTGCGTTACGTCATGTAACCTGAGCTCTTTTTTGTCTTGTGTTACTTTATTTTTTCAGCTTTCCATATATTAACACGCTTATAAAACAGGGTTTATGTTGACTATAGGAATATACGTTCGTATAATAAAAATACAAACACCTATTCGCATTGGGAGAGAATATGATGAAAAATATTATCATGATGGATTATTCGAAGGAACCGCGTCGAGATATTATGTGTATCGATGCCAAATCTTTTTTCGCAAGCGTGGAAGCAGCGGAACGGAAACAGCATCCTTTAACATCCCGGATTGCAGTTGTATCCAAGCCGGATAATCAGGGAGGTTTGGTGCTCGCTGCATCCCCCCTAATAAAAAAAGAATATGGTGTTAAAACAGGAACAAGGATTTATGAAATCCCGAAGAAAGCAAATATAGACATTGTGGAGCCCCGTATGGCAGTGTATTTACAAAAGAATATGGAGATATTACGTATTTTCAAGCGTTATGTAGCGGAAGAGGATTTACTTGTTTATTCCATTGACGAATCGTTCCTCGATGTAACAAAATCACATAAACTTTTTGGCAGTACGCATGATATAGCAAAGCAAATTCAGCAGGATGTATGGAAAGAATTAGGTTTAGTGATGACCGTGGGAATAGGAGATAACCCGCTTTTGGCTAAATTAGCGCTCGATCATCAGGCAAAATACGATGAACAACAAGGATTTATTGGCGGATGGCGTTATGAGGACGTTCCACATAAATTATGGAAGATAGAACCTTTAATTGATTTTTGGGGGATAGGACAGAAGACAGAAGCCAGTTTAAATCGGATAGGCATCCGGAATATGTATGATTTAGCACAATACAGTATTGGTAAATTAAAAGAAAGATTCGGTGTGATTGGAGAACAGCTTTATTTCCATGCACACGGGATAGATCGGACAATATTATCGGATACGTACCGGCCGCAAAGTACATCCTTCAGCAGAAATCAAATATTGAACAGAGATTATGTGGTGAAGCATGATGTGGAGATAGTAATCAGAGAGATGACAGATGAAAATGTAGCGAGATTAAGGAAACATCATCTCATGACTGGTGTCGTCAAACTTACTATCGGTTATTCCAAGGAAGTGGCACAAAGCGGTTTTAACCATCAGATGAAGATTGAGGCCACGGATTCATCCAAAAAATTGAAAGGATACCTGCTCCTTATCTTTCATAAATATTATCAAGAAAATATGCCGGTAAGAGTTGTGAATGTCACGTTTGGAAAGCTGCAGATAAAACAATCGTTGCAGTTGAATTTGTTCGAACCGGCAGAAGAGACGATAGAAAATGAAAATCTGGACAGGGCGATTGATTTTGTAAGAAGAAAATACGGTTATACATCCCTGCTGCATGCTTCCAGTTTACTTAACAGCGGGATGGCGAGATATCGTGCGCAATTGCTGGGCGGTCATCGTTCTGGAAAGGAAGAATAAAAATGGAAAAAGTATCAATTACCCATGTTACGCCTGAACAGTTTGGATATAAGGACAGAGGGATTGTTAAATGGCTAGGGATGATGTTAAGCGACCATTCAGAAGCGCTTAAAAAAGAAGAAACAGACAATCAGCTGACCGAAGTGAAAGCGAAAGAAGAAATGACAGAGGAAGCTATCGCAAAAGTGTTGTATCAAGCTTATGCAACGGATACTCCAGTTTTGATTCAGGCAAATGTAATCAGGAATGGAAACTACTATAAAGACTTAAAGTGTAAAGTGTCCGGTTATGCGGAAAATCAGATTCATCTATTTTTAAAGGATGGGCGTGTAACAAGTTGTACGATGGAGGAAATAAGAAATGCGACGTTTATGAACGCCCTTGATTGGCACGATAAAAGATACTAATAAACTTGATAAGAACAAGCTGCTGCAGAGCCTTGGACGGCGAGTGATAAAGTTCCTTAGCACCCTAAATGTCAGAAAATTGTTGTATATGAGGAAGAACTTCTATAATATTTAAAGGGAAACATCAGCACGTATCACGTGTTATTGAGATTATATAAGGAGGGTGTATGATGGAAGAAAGAATAGAAAAAGCAATACAAGATATATATCCGGATGATTTTGCCTGGTGTTATGGATGCGGCCGATTAAATAAAGAGGGTCATCACCTCCGAACCGGGTGGCAAGGGGATAAAACGGTCACGATTTTCACGCCTGAATCAAAGTACATGGGAATTCCAGGCTTTATCTATGGCGGATTGATAGCCTCGTTAATGGACTGTCATGGGTCAGGATCTGCCGCACTTGCTTTACATCGAAAGAACGGAAATGAGATTGGCGATGGATCTGTGCCGCCCCGGTTTGTGACTGCGAGCCTTCAAATGGATTTTCTTAAACCGACACCACAAGATGTTCCGCTAAAAGCAGTTGGGACGGTAGAAGAAATTCATCCTAAAAGATGGAAAGTGCATACAGAAATAACAGCAAATGATGTTCTTTGTGCTCGTGGAGAGGTCGTTCTTGTCGTTATGCCTGATACATTTGTAAAATGACTGTTTTTCTAGCAACTTGGAACGGATTAAAAGGTGGATACACGCTTTATTTTGGCTGGAACAGATGATACGGTGTATAGAAAATCGTTTTATATTTATTGCATTAAACAATGGAGCGCTATATTTGAATATGTTAAGTACAAATATCCAATGAAATAATGTGCAGCAAATGTAATAACTTGGTAAAACGCATAAGGATGTGTATGTGATGTATGACCAAACACGGAATATAATACAACGTGTGCGTACACCCCGAGGGGATATACAACTGCAACAACGCGGCAGTCACTATGAAATTATCAGCAATGGTACGTTTCTGATGGCAACCTATAACGGAGAATCTGAGAGACGGCTGGTAAGTGCAGCTTTACAAAATACAACAGGGGCCAGCAATGTACTTATTGGAGGTTTAGGCGCAGGGTTCTCTTTAGCTGAGGCATTGCGTCACGAACAAATCATGCAAGCAACTGTTATCGAAATAGAAGAAGCCATTATCACATGGAATCGCACATATCTTGCCGCTTTTTCCCATCATGCATTAGAAGATACCAGAACAAAAATCATACAGGCTGATTTTTTAGAGTGGATAGAAACAACTGAAGAAGAGTTCGATGTGATATGCTTAGATATTGATAATGGACCAGACTGGACAGTGACGGATTCCAATACAAGTTTATATCAAAGGAGGACTTTGCATGTATTGGCAGGCTTATTATCTTTCAATGGTGTATTAGCTTTTTGGAGCGCTGCTTCCTCCCAAGCTTTTG
This sequence comes from Oceanobacillus locisalsi, assembly GCF_042675985.1. Lineage (NCBI taxonomy): Bacteria > Bacillati > Bacillota > Bacilli > Caryophanales > Bacillaceae > Oceanobacillus > Oceanobacillus locisalsi. The sequence continues at coordinate 13,835 of NZ_JBHTKK010000029.1, read as the reverse complement.
CTGAAAAACTCAAAGAATATTTTCAAGAAGTACAAACAATTCCAGTACCTCAGGAAAGAGGAGAAGCTGACTATATCTATCTCGCAAAAGCTCCTTTTTCATCTGTACTTTAACTATCATCATGCATGAGCAAGAGGTAAACCGCTGTATTTGATTTATTATACAATGAAGGGATATCCCTGCTGCATAGAAATTAAACTGCAGTAACAGCGCTGCGTATTTTTGATAGTAACTGGCGCTGTTATGATAAATGAAATAGCAGCAGGGATATTCTTACAATAATGATTAATATAAATTTATTTTCATCCTACTGTTTTTGTCTGTGGAAAGCAAAACGGTCCGCCGTAGCGATCGCCTTATACTTTATCTGCTAACCTTTATCAATAGATGTATAGAAGAAACGATTGACCCCTGTTCCTGTGGGAGGGAAGTTACTTTTTAAAGTGGTCGCTCCGAAAGTTGAGTTTTTAAGGTATTCATATATTTTTTTACTTGATATTCTATCTACTAGTAGGTAGAATGAAATTGTCTTATAAAACAATACGAAAGCGAGGAATTAAATATGCAATTTCAAAATAAAACGGTCATTATCACTGGCGGAGGTACCGGCATCGGCCGAAAAGCAGCAGAATTATTCTATAACGAAGGTGCTAATGTCATCATTAATGGTCGCAGAGAAGAGGTATTGAAAACAACAGCCACAGAGATTGATCCAACTGAACAAAAAGTAAGTTTTGTAGCAGGAGATATAAGTAATCCTGAAACGTCGAAAGATCTGGTTAACAAAGCTGTTGAATTATTCGGCGGAGTTGATATACTGGTTAACAATACTGGAAAGTTTGTTCCAACTCCATTTACCGAATATACGCCGGAAGATGTGCAATCTTATCTTGATGTCATTGTTAAAGGAACGCTTTTTACTTCCCAAGCAGTTATCCCGGAAATGAAGAAACGTGGACAAGGTGCCATTATTAATACTGGTTCAATGTGGGCGCTTCAACCGGTAGAAGCAACCCCTTCCGCTGCTTATTCTGCAGCTATGGCTGGCAGGCATGCAATGACTAAAAATATGGCGGTTGAATTAGCAGCAGATCATATTCGGGTAAATGCGGTAGCTCCTGCTGTAGTGGAAACGCCAATTTATAATAATTTCCTTTCTGATGAGGAAGTCCCGGAAGTATTAGATTCATTTAATGAATTCCACCCTTTGAAGCGAAATGGGCAACCAGAAGATGTAGCAAACGCCATTTTATTCTTAGCAAGTGAATCAGCTTCTTGGATCACAGGAACAGTTATGCCTGTAGATGGTGGAGCTACAGCAAGGCTGCGTTAATAATAAAGATAAAGGTGATTGAATGGCCAAAAAAGAGAATACGGAAACAAAAATTATTGAAACAGGGGAAAAGCTCATTCAAGAAAGAGGAATAAATGGATTTAGTTTTGCTGATATTGCGAATATAGTAGGAATCAGAAAAGCAAGCATCCATTATTATTTCCCAACAAAAATGGATCTTGTGAAAAGTGTGTTAGAACACTATATGAATCAGTTTTTTACTTCCTTAGATGAACGTTGCTCTAATCTTTGTTCCCTTGAAGAGATGCTGACTGCATATACCGAACAATTTAAGGACAACTTACAGGAAAATAATCAAGTATGTTTATGTTCGATGCTGTCCATGGAATCATTTTCTTTGGATGATGAATTGCAGCAAGAGATCAATACATTCTTTAATAAAAATGTACGATGGATTCAAGAGAAACTAGAGGAATTTCATATTCCAGAAGAACAGGCAAGTATAAAGGCAAACCATCTATTTGTAGTGGTTCAAGGTCTCCAATTGATTACTCAAAGTTCCAGAGACATCTCTTATTTTGATTCCATCATTTCTAAAGAGATTCATTCCATTATTTCAATTTGAGAATGGTTGGTGCCCCGTGGTGAAAAGGTATTGCATTTAACCAGTTAAAGTATGTCACGGTGTGCAGAAAATATCGTATTGATTCCAAAAGTTAAATTCAATTATAGTATCATGAAAAGATGATGTCTAAACGCTCATTATAGACATCATCTTTTCATTTAAACAACGAAAGAAAGTTAAAAGATGTATTCCACTGAACGTTTACAAGAATTGGAGAAATCATTTTACTATCGATTAACGCTAGAGTGATAACGTTCCAGAAAGAAGCGTGCTATGTAATGCATGAAATAGCGGTGGCTTCCCATTTTGAATTGATTCATTCTTTGCTTTACTTATATAAGATTAGCTTGGAGAGGTTCAGCTAATCAGATAGAAGTCATGAACCTATAGAACCTTGGTTAAAAAGGTGTACTTATGAAGAGACAGATCGGGAGAAGAAGGTGTTTATTTTGGCGGCTGAAAAGAACGATTCGGCGCAAGGGTATATAGATAATCCAGAAAGACAAAAGCAATTATATAAACGTACCTTGATTATTATCGTTATTTCACAAATGTTTGGCGGAGCAGGATTAGCTGCCGGGATAACGGTAGGTGCACTACTTGCTGAACAAATGTTTGGTACAGATGCTTTTGCAGGAGTTCCTGCTGCTTTATTCACTTTAGGATCAGCAGGAGCTGCATTGGTGGTAGGAAGACTTTCCAATCGCTTCGGAAGACGGATGGGGTTGGCGACAGGTTTTATAACGGGCGGAATTGGAGCAATAGGTGTAGTGCTTGCCGCTGTTTTAAATAGTGTTGTTTTATTATTCGCTGCTTTACTCATATATGGTGCAGGTACTGCAACCAACTTACAGGCACGTTATGCTGGTACAGATTTGGCAACGAATAAACAACGAGGTACTGCTGTAAGCATGGCGATGGTTGCTACAACTTTTGGGGCCGTTGCTGGCCCGAACTTAGTGGATGTGATGGGGGATTTTGCACGGTCTATTGGTGTGCCTGAATTAGCTGGGCCGTTTATTTTATCGGCAATCGCCTTTATATTGGCAGGTATTTTCTTATTTATCTTTTTACGTCCAGATTCATTCATGATTGCGTTAGAAATAAATGCAAATAAACATCATAAGGCACAAGATTCTCATATTCAAAAGAACCTGATTCATAAAAAAGGAATAATTGTCGGGGCAATCATCATGGTACTGAGTCAAATTGTGATGATTGCCATTATGACAATGACTCCTATTCATATGGGAAACCATGGACATAGTCTGCGAGCGATAGGACTCGTAATCGGTTTTCATGTCGGTGCAATGTATTTGCCGTCACTCATTACAGGAGTACTTGTAGATAAGGTCGGCCGTACTGTGATGGCAATTGCTTCTGGAGCTACGTTGCTTCTTGCAGGAGTTGTCGCAGCCATTGCTCCTGGAAGTTCTTTATTTTTCATGACAGTGGCACTGATTTTGCTCGGTTTAGGATGGAATTTTGGTTTAATAAGCGGTACAGCTTTAATCGTTGATTCCACGGAGCCTGAAACGCGTGCGAAAACGCAAGGAACAGTGGATGTGTTTATTGCATTAGCTGGTGCAAGTGGAGGTGCAATGTCAGGAATGGTAGTTGCTGGTTCAAGTTACGAGTTGTTGTCGCTTGTGGGTGGTGTTTTATCTTTGATACTTATTCCTATTGTGATTTGGTCTATCAAAGGGGAAAGAAACCGTTTAGAGAATAATACGAAATAAAAATGATCCATAACCATAACGATATAATTAGCTAAATTTTTTCAGAGGTAAGAGCTGCTTATTTCCCTGTTTCTTGTAGATAAACAGCTTTTTCTAAATAACTATCAGAAAAAATAAAAAAAGATTTCAAACTATCGAGATGCCACTATGTTATAATATCAATAAACGAGCGATGGAAGAGATGGATGAAGATAATTATAAATAATATAAAAATGACTAAAAAAGGAGAAATATATGAACGGACTTAATGGAAAGAAAGTGGCTGTTGCTGCAACTCGTCAGGCAGAAGCAATCGATACGATGATTCGTAAACAAGGTGGGAACACCATTCAATTACCGATTCAAGGAGCGTATCAGCTTAATGATTCGATTTGTGAGCACGATGTAAAAACACTGGTTGAAAACACATTTGACTTAATAATCTTAACTACCGGAATAGGAGCAGAAACGCTAGAACAATCTGCACAGAATCTTCATATCCATCATAGCTTCATAGACAAACTAAAAAGCTCAAAACTCGCGATTCGCGGTAGTAAAACGACAAAGTGGCTGAAGCAGCATCAACTGACACCAAGCATTCTTTCTGCAGATGGAACAATGGAGAATTTACTTGAATTGTTACCTCCTGCAAAACAGGGTGAAGGAAAACAAGTTTATTTACAGACATATAATGAAGACGATGCGTATTTAAAAAGAAGTCTCGAGCAGCTCGGTTATGATGTTTATTTATCTAAACCATATTCCTATAAAGAACCAGCCCAACAGGTTTTATCGACACTGAAAGAAACAATCATTCTTCAACATGTAGATGCTGTTGTTTTTACTAGTAAAACACAAGTGCGAAACCTATTTATGAAGAATGACAAGGAGGAATTGGCAGCAGCCTTTAATCAGAGAGTTTTAGCAGCGGCAATAGGAAAGGTGACTGCAGCTGAGTTAGAGAAGAATGGTGTCGACAACGTATTCCAGCCAATGAAACCCAAAATGGGAGCAATGGTTGTAGAACTAAATAAACAGTTCTCATAGAATACGAAGAATACCACACACTTTATTATCTGTTCTGGAAAATTATCCTGTTAGTAATGACTAAACATAGAAACACATCAAAAAAACCTGGCGATTTCAAATAAAATCACCAGGTTTTTAATATTTTAAGTAAAGTCAGTTTCCTTCTTTACGGGTTCATTTTCCCCAAGTCACCTATCCTATTTTACATTCCCTTCAATAGGAAACATCTTTTGCAATATGAAGAAATTCCTTTACAGCCGGTGACGCTTCCGCTATAGATTGGCAGGCAAGTGCTATTTCACGGCTGTTTTGAATCGTTTTAAACAAAAATGGGCAAGGTATTTATGAAATGAATAGATAAAAGAACCCCGACGTGTCAGAAAATCGTTGGGGTTCTTTTACCGATGATAAAGTTTTATTCCTGAATATGTACATTCGGACATCGCTTTTTTAACTCCGTAATAAATTCTCTTCTATACTTTGGCGAAATTTTTACACTGCCAAGTATGGCTGCATCGTAAAATAATTCAAGACCATTTCGGGCAGATAAAATGCGATAACCAGTAAAGATATCTGTTGTCGGTGAAATTTTTCTTATGCTTTGATAGGGGATTTTACTTTTGAGTGGTCCGCCTTTCACTAACAGATAATTGTCATAAAAAATATACTTGATTGAAAAAGACATCCATAACAAGGATCCTGCTACAATAATACAGATAGCAGTCATTATTATGACGACGGCTGTGGATGCCTCATTATCAATGAGTGGAGGCAGCAGCGTTACAGCACCTATTAATAAAATCACGATGGACATAAACGTTACGAAAAAACCGTCTACTTTTGAACGAAAAATCATGGCGCAATCCCACCTTTCTTGCAGTTGCTTTCCAGGTATATTTTCTTACTATTTCTACCCAACTATTATAGAGTGTTTTTCTCTTTATTTCATTCATCCCAATGCAGATTTTGCTCTTTCATCAATAAGGTCATCAATTGCATAGTGAGGAATAGTTGTTTATTTTTATGGTTTCAAATAAAAATTAGCATTTTCTACATATACACAGCAACGCATCCAACCTCAAAAAAACAAACACAGTTTTATTTTTTAAATCCCGGGAATAGTTCTAATAACGAAGCCATGATTTTGGAGGGGGTATTTTGAAAAAAATAGGCGTTGTTTTCGGACTGTTTTTATTTAGTTTCGTATTGGCGGCATGCAATAATACAAATGAAACAGATTCTGCAGATGAAACACCGTCAAACAATGAGGCAGATTCAGAGGAAGATGTAAATGAGACAGAATCAAACAACCCAGAGGAGGGCGCTGCATCTGATGAGAACCCGGCGGAAAACGAGGAGGCAAACGACCATTCCGATAACGAAGCAGAAGAACAGGAGTATACAGAAGAACAAGTCTCCGGTGATTACCTGATTCATGCCGAGTGGCTGGATGGAACAGATTTATTGCTTTACTTCACACGGACAGCGGATGAGATGACACGGGAGGAGCGTATACATCAATCATTAATGGAAAGTGATCCTTCGCAACGTGACTTGTTCTCTGCTACAACTAATTTTGAGGTCGATGGAACAGAGGCAAATTTATATTTTAACGAAGATGATGATTTAAGTATGGCATCGACGGAGTCAGCGATGTTTTGGGAAGCGTTAAATGAGATCGGTTTCCGATATGGATTAGATGAATTTAATCTTTTTAATCAGGATGGAGAGAGAGGACTGGTTTTTGCTGAAAATCAATGGCAGGATCCTGTTGACATCGAACAAGAGCCCAATCGTGGATACTATGTTATGTCTCCAGAAGAAACAGAGCGAGGGGAACACACTTATATAAGCGGCGCTGTAGCGGAAGAAGAAATCTTTGCGGAGGATGGCGAATTGCTTGATTTCGGGCAGACTGTTGAAGCGATGACTACCGCCACGAACGATGACGGGTCTTATCGCTCCGGGATTTACGAAGGCTTGGAAATCGAAGAAGCAAGGATTGATGAGGATCAAGCCACTGTAACGTATCATATCAATGACGGAGCAGAAGCGTCTCAACAAGAGCGTGAAGATTTTGAACAAGTCCTTCAATTAGCTGCACTTGACTTTCAAGTCGAGGAACTTAAACTTGTGAACGAAACAGACCAGGTTATTTCCGTTTACCCATTGTTGGAGGAAGGAAGCGACAATACAAATAACGCAGAAGATAATAATAACTCATCCAAAGAGGCATCGGATACAAGCGAGCAAGAGGAAAATACCGAATTGACAGAAGAAGATGCTACAAGCGCAGTGTTTGATTATGTGGATGAGCATGAAGACGTTTCTCGGGAAGATGTGAAAACCATGGTCCATGAAGATGAAGATGGGTATTTTAATATTCAAGCATTTGTATATGCAGGAGAAGATGATGAGGTGCAGATGACAAACACGATAGGCTGGTATTTGGTAGATAAAGAAACGGGTGAGGTGGAAGAGAAAGAACTCGAATAAAAAAGAATTTATGGAAGTAATCACCGCTATTGCGAGAGTTTGTTGACGTTGAATCTGAACTATGAAGGGGGGAGTATGTAATTTGTTTCATAAGAAATCAATTATGTACTTCCTTTTTTTAAATAAATTAAAAATATTGGCATTATACATTGACAATGACAATGATAATCATTATCATTCAGTTATGAGGTTTCTCTATCAAATCGTTTTGTTAATTTCTCAGCTTGCTCATTGTGTTACCCCCAACCAACATATAGAGACGTTAGAAATTTGATAGGGATTTCCTCCATTTTGTAATAGCGTATATTATAAAGCAATGCCAAGATATACAAAAACAGCGAAATGAAGAAGTGGATAAAACAAGTACTTTCATAAACTTGACTTGCCATTTTGTTTTGTTACCATAATAGATAATCGAATAATTCAAATTTTCTACCAGGGGCGCCATAACGGCTGAGATAAATGTACATTTAGCACCCTTAGAACCTGATCTGGTTAAGGCCGGCGGAGGGAAGTGGAATAAGCAGCAATCACACGCTATTTTTATGTGCGTATATTTTATATGTCAATATTCCTTCCGCTCGTCTTTAGAAAAGATGAAAGGGAGGAATTTTTATGAAATTTACAGAGGAATTACGTCATGCAACGAAAGAAAGCTGGGAGAAAAGTTTAAATCATCCATTTGTGCAAGGTATTGTAAAGGGAGATTTACCGCTGGAAACATTTAAGTACTATATTCTGCAAGATATTTACTATTTAAAACATTATGGTAAGGTGCACGCGATTGCTGCATCCCAAGCAGAAGATTTTAAACTAACTGCTCTTTTAGCAGATAAAGCGCGTTTTACAGCAGAAGCGGAATTAACTGTACACAACGAACACGCGAAGATATTACATATTACAAAAGAGGACATGGATAATTTTAAACCAGCTCCAACTGCTTATGCATATACGTCGCATTTATATCGGGCAACAATGTCTGGAAATTTGGCACATACCATTGCGGCAATATTACCGTGCTATTGGTTATACGCGGACATCGGAAAAGAGAATGAGCATGCAACACCAGATCTGGAAATTTATCGTAACTGGATTAACATGTATGCAAGTGACAGATTCCAAGATTCAACGAATGACATGATTGATTTGCTCAATACCCTCGTTGAAGATATGAGCGACAGGGAAAAGGAGAAAGTTAAAGAACAATTTATTATAGCAAAAGAGTATGAACTCCGCTTTTGGGAAATGGCTTATACATTTGAAAACTGGTTTTCTGAAAGTAAGAAATGAATAAGCTTTAAGTGAAAAACAAGTTGTATAGTATAAATATAATATTCCGTCTAGATATTTCTATTGGATCCAGCGGGAGATAAACATCAATACCAAAAGAAGCTGTGCAGCAAATTGTAACCGCTATACAAACACGTCTAGAAGGGCGAACCAAGCCTTTGGCGGTATCTCTGGATGAAGGAAGTGGTGCAGGAAAGTCTGCGGTAGCGGCTAAAGTAGCTGCGCACGTGGGGCAACTGTCATTCAGTATAATGCGTTTTTTGATGCAACAATTTACTTTTTTCTGTTTTGCGTCCACTGGCATCCGATGATTTAGTCGTGACGAACCGATAGTTTTATATGGATAGTCGCATACGCTAGAAGAACATGACTTTACAGAACAAAAAATATTTCTATTTTTTCATTTTCTTTACAATTATATTAAAAAATAGAAATATCGATAGAATCCAAGTTTATAAGTTAAAAAGAAGGGTAAAGAGTAACTATCACATGGAGAGGAAGGTGTTATTATTAAGTATATTTTTTCGATTATTCTAGCTTTGGCAGGGTTCGTGCTCTTTGCCGGAACGGCATCTGCGGAGCAACATTATGAAGTGCAGCCGGGGGATAACGTGTACCGTATCGCACAAAACTATCAAGTAGATGCTAATGCTGTTATTGCAGCCAACCCATCTATTTCGGATTCCGCTTCTATTGAAGCCGGGCAGACAATCAAAATACCGGATGAAGCAGGAACTCCTTTTACCGTGACAGCTTATACAGCTGGAGAAGAATCTACGGGTAAAGAACCAGGGGATCCTGGCTATAGAGTAACAGCATCCGGTGAAGAAGTAGAGGAAGGAAGAACCATCGCATGTCCAGAATCTCTTCCTTTTGGAACGAAAATACATATCCCGGAGTTGGATGAAACTTACGTGTGTGAAGACCGGGGAAGTGCTATCACAAATGGGCATTTAGATATTTATAAGGAAGATTTAGATGATGCACTGGAATTTGGAGTGCAGGAGCTTCAAGCTAAAGTTTGGACTTATTAAACTGTAAAATGAGATTTTAAGAATTATGTATGAATATGCTTCCTGTAATTTATTACAACAAAAAAGCAGCCAGCCAGTGAACTATATTTAGGCTGACTGCTTTTTTGTTGTGATGTCTCATAATAACAGGCTGAAAAACGAATATTTACTTTGATAAATGAAATACATTAACAAGAAAGATGGGTGATATCGTTATTAATAATTTCACACAGTTTTAAAAATGACTTAAAATATTTGTAAGCGCTTACCGATAAATAATAATCTTCAATGATTGAGGGACAATTTCGAAATCATTTATTGTTATCTATGAAATAGAATTGGATTCTTGTTGGTATTTGAAAAACCTTTAGCAGGATGCAATTATTCTTTCTATCCAAAAAAGAAAATGCATGAAAAGGATAATTCATCCATTTTCAATAAAATCAAGGAGGATTTCATATGACAAAACATTATGATGTAATTGTAGCTGGTGCGGGGTCAATGGGAATGGCTGCGGGATATTATTTGGCGAGGCAGGGAGTGAAGGTATTGCTCGTTGATTCTTACAACCCTCCGCATGATCAAGGGAGCCATTATGGGGAAACCCGAATCATTCGCCATGCTTATGGGGAAGGAAGAGAATATGTGCCGCTTGCTCTTAGATCACAGGAACTTTGGGATGAACTCGAAAAGAAATCTCATCATAAAATATTTACTCAAGTTGGTGCAATAGGGTTTGGACCTAAAGATGATGCACCGTTTATTGATGAAGCTATTACAAGTGGAAAGGAATATCATTTAAATGTTGATTATTTAACAGGGACACAGATAAAAGAGCGATTTCAAGGTTTGCGTATACCAGATGATTATAATGGTTTTTTTGAACCTGATTCTGGAATATTATTTAGTGAAAATTGCAACCAGGCATATAAAGAGCTGGCGGTGCACCATGGAGCAGAGGTTTCATTTAATAATCCGATTATTGATATCAAGGCTTATGAAGATTCTGTTACAGTGATTTCGCAAAACGATCTATTTACATCAGATAAGTTAATTATCAGCGCTGGATCCTGGAGCGGAAAATTAGCTGACAAAGTAGACCTGAATCTTCCCCTTGTCCCAACCAGACAACCTGTCGCCTGGTTTGAAGCGAATGAAGACCTATTTAATTCAAACGTATTTCCTGTGTTTATGGTAGAAGTTCCATCAGGTGATACAAGAGCCATTTATTATGGATTTCCAACTTTTGGCGGTTGCGGTTTGAAAATTGGGAGACACGATTATGTTAATGCAATAGACCCAGATACAATGAATCGGGAATTTGGGTCTGATGAAAACGACCAGGGTCATTTACGCGAATTCCTGGATCAATTCATGCCGGAAGCATCCGGAGCGTTAAAGAAAGGGTTGATTTGTTTATACAAGAACTCCAGATGGTCACTTTATCATTGATAAACATCCGGTTCACTCTCATATCTCCATTGCTGCCGGGTTTTCAGGGCATGGGTTCAAGTTTGCCAGTGCAGTAGGGGAAATACTATCTCAACTGGCAGTGTCCGGTGAAACGGGACACGATATATCCATTTTTAAATTGGATCGTCCAAGTCTTAAGAACTCGGTACAATAAAAACAAATAGCGTAATCTCGGAATTGGTTTTGCAGGGTGAAAAAAACAATTCCTTTCTCCTTTTATTTGAAACGAATAATAATGTAAGGTAATACAATATTGAATGAACGCTATTTCCTGTTTTTTAGAATTGGATATTCTAGTATGCTAAAGAGAACTTCCTAATTACGGGAAGTTCTCTTTAGCATATTTAAAGTACAATGATGGACAAGCTTAAGTTTCAAATAACTCTTGCTATCCAGATAAACTAATGAAAGAGAGAAATGAAATGGCTTTTACAAAAGTTAAATCTATTTTAAGTAAACTTGGTATCATTTGTTCAAGATAGAACATTTTTTCGAATAAGCGAGCTTATTGACATATGTCAGAAGCACATTCTGCGCAGATAGAAATGGTTCAAAGAGGCAAGAAGATGTGAATTTTCAAACCAAGCAGAAAATAAAAATGATACGACAGCTTTGTTATAAAAGAAGCATGGTTGTCAATACTACGGAAGCCGCTTAGCTTTTGACAATGCATCTAAATGTTTTATTTATATATATAAGGGTATTAGTATAACTAAAATTTATGAAAAAGAGAGTCTGATTTAATTTCGCAGCCACAGAATATCATAAAATAATTTTTGCATGAAATAAGTTACACATTTAAAAAAAGATAATTACCCCCTATCCAAGAAAGGTGGTGACTGGTCATGGGACTATCTCAAATTATTTTTACAATAGTGTGTATGTTATTAATTATTTATGGTTTGGTTAGTATTTTTTCACCAAAAACAGCCTGGAAGCTATCATTAGGGTGGCAATTAAAAGATGCTGAACCATCTAATTCAGCATTAATTGCGAACCAAATTGGTGGCGTTTTCATGATTGTTGCTGGACCTATAATGATCTATTTAGTCATTAATAATATATTATAGAGCAGGAGTTTTGTACGGAAAATGAAAAACAGGCTTAAGTTTCAAATAACTCTTTCCAGGGTACTGCTATCCAGATAAACTAATGAAAGAGAGAAACGAAATGGCATTTACAAAATTTAAATTTATTTTAACTAAACTTGGTATCATTGCTAGTTTATTGGTACTAACAGGCGCATTTGTTTTGCTTTGGCGCTCATTTTTTTCTAGTGGATATGGTACTTATTCAGGTCAAATTTCATTTTACTTGCTCACATTTCCTGTTGCATTATTGATTTTAGGTGGGGCAGCTTTCATTATTTTACTCCTTCTTATTTGGAAAAAATCTGCATTATTTTTAAAAATGATTTGGGCGGTCATATGTATTTCCTTTTTCGGAATAGCACTTCTTTCTGGGGTTCAAAACCAATACTATGCCGATCGTATTGGCGTAGAAACAGCCTTGATGGGTAACTATACATTCTCTTTTTCTGGTACAGATACGTATTCCGATTTAGAAGAAGATGTTGTTTATAAAACTGCGGTAGATGAAGATTTATTACTGGATGTATGGGATACAAAAGTGAATGATGAAAATCGTCCTGTTATCGTAAACATTCATGGCGGTGGATGGGTCGGCGGGGATAAAAGTGATGTTTCCTCATGGAGTAAGTGGTTTAATTCGCAGGGGTATGTTGTATTTAATGTGGAATACAGCCAAAATGGATCTGACATGTGGCAAAAACAAATTTCAGATACGCATGCTGCGCTAAACTGGATTGTTGAACATGCGGATGAGTATCAGATAGATGAAAACAGAATTAATGTAATCGGATCTTCTGCCGGGGGTCATCTAGCATTGTTAACGGGGTATACGGAATTAAACGAAAACAGCCTAGTTACCAGAGAAATGGATTCTGATTCCGCCGTGGAAATAAATTCTATTATTAATTTATATGGACCATCGGATGTGTTACAACTCTATGATGAAAATAATAGCAAAGAATTTATTCAGCCACTGCTCGAACAACTCATGGATGGCCAACCAAAAACAGAAGAAATCAAACATCGTTATCAGCAGATGTCTCCTGTTCAGTATGTAAATGAAACTTCTGCACCTACGATTTCATTTGTCGGATTAAAAGATAAAGTGGTACCTGAGGAGCAAATAGAGAGACTGCATGAAAAACTCGATGAAAATAATATAGACAACCAAGCTTACTATTTTCCATTTTCTGATCATAGTTATGACACTAACTGGGAAAGTATAGCTACTCAAACAACCAGACAAAAAATAGAAGCATTTTTAAATCAATATAATTAGTATGTATCGGGAAGAAGGAATCTCTTATCAATGTGAAAATATATTGATAATAATGTCTTTGGAAAAGACTTTGAAATGAATGGCAGTGCTTTTATGCATCAGCAGACTGTATTTAGTACACCAGTTAAGCCATTATAATTTAATACTTTTATTTTTTATCACTATCTAAACCGCAAAGTAAAAGGATGTTTTTTAAATGAATACGGCTAATAGGGTCATGTATATTATTTGGGTAATTTATCTTGCTCTGATTTTTACCATTTTAATGGTTAATAATTACTCGGTGAGTGATACCCCTGAAATATTATTTCCTGCAATATTTATGGGATTAGCCATACTATTTTTGATTCAAGGGATTATTAATATGAATCAAAATAAAAAAATAGGAACTATCAGAGTGATAATCCTGAATTATTCATACCTGCAGATTAAAGAATCAAATTAAAATTTTTGGTTCATGATTTCCTATTTTTAAGCGAGAAAAGCTAAAAAATTCGTAGACAGCTGAAGGTAAATGGTATTTCTAA
>NZ_JBHTKK010000028.1:0-49091 GCF_042675985.1 Oceanobacillus locisalsi | reverse complement strand
GCTCTCCCAATGTCCCTGTTCATCAAATAAGATGCGTTTTAGAATGTTCGTCTCCATACATTAAATCTACCACAGTGTTTCACACTGTGGTAGATTTAAATTTATATACTTTCTTATCTTTTAAAAAGAGCCCTTGGCCTTGCCGAAATAAAACTGATTTGCGCAGGAAGCACAGGCAATGAAGATACAGAAGTGATCAGACTATATCCTTTTCTCCCTGTCAAACGAGCATACACAATGATTGAAGAGATGTTACCGACTTATCAGATAACTTCAGAAATGAATCGTTTGCCTAAAAAAGCTTGGTTGCTTCGGATATTAAAGCCCAGCTGGGTATGGATGATAGCAACAGCCTTATTTTATTTTGTCAGACCTGACTTTTATAGTTTGAAAATACCTTGGTGGATACTTTCTTTCCTTCTTTTCACTCTGATAATGATGTCCAGACTGCTTTCTTCTTATCAAACCCGCTATAAGTTAAACAAGACATGTGTCCAGTTCAAGACTGGTGGATTTAACACAAGATTCTTTCTGTCAAAGAGAAAGAAGATATCGGAATTACAGCTGACACGTCATATCGTACAGCAAAAGCTTGGATTAACTTCAATTGTGATAAGCAATCGTGCAAAGCCTGTTATGCATACAAGGGTAAATCATCTTCCTATCGAATGGTGCAAAGCATTTGACAGATGGTACATGTTAAAGGAATAATATAAATTGCTTTTTCTCACAAAGAAGCGTCCGTAAAATGCCCACGGAGTAAAGTTTTTTATTTGAAAGAAGGCAATGCATGATGAAAATACTGCAGAGTATTTTATGCGGGTTCGGCTTTGTTATGATTTATGTTGTAATCATCCTTTGCGCGCCCTTTATCCTGAAAATGTTTTCTATTTTAGGTATACCTATCCATGCTACTATCTTTGGAACTGGTCTATTTGAGATGGAAACAAGTCAAGGCGGTTTTTATTCTCACCTGTCTCTCTTGGGTTGTATTCTTTCCTTTTTAACAGGCATCTTCTTTTATTATCTTTTATATCCAATCCAAGAGAAGCAGAAAAATCGGGAGTAAAAAATAGATAAACTGAAAAAATTCCTCAGACTTTTAATGAACGTGAAAATCTGAGGAATTTTTCATTCAAGCACTATGCTTTCTGTATAATTCCTTTCTCCAATATTTGTATAATTCTTTCTGTCTCTACTTCTTCTTCATCCCAATTGATTTCCGGAAGAAACACGTAACGAGCTACAATATACGATAAAATAGACGAAGCAACCGTACGTATAATGGCATCCGTCTTTATATCCGCCAGCTGCCCTTTTTCTTGATAATACGTGACAATTTCTCGCAGCTTATCAAAAACATCATTTCCCACATATTCAATAAACTTTTCTTTCAGGTCGGGATGAAACGGAATTTCCTGCACCAATATTTTTAACATCGGCAAATTATTTTGGATGAATTCTTTTCGATTTTCAATCATCGCCCGAATAAAATCTTGAATGTACTCAAATTCCTGATCAAGCACCTTATTCAGATCTTTTTTTATCATGGGGGCAATCCACTTCACCATCATTGGCGAAACAACCGCCAGCAGCAGTCCTTTTTTCGATTTAAAATGCTTAAAAATCGTTCCTTCTGCTACCTCTGCTTTATTGGCAATTTCACTCGTTGAAGTCCCTGCATAGCCTTTTTCTGCAAATAAATCCGTTGCCGCTTCTAGTATCGCTATTTGTTTTTTCGTCAGTTTAGGTTCTTTGTTTGTCATATTCACTCGCCTCTTATCACGTTAGACATATCTATCTATACTATATCGGATATGCAGCAAGTTTGTCATGAATAATGCGATGACTTCATACAACTGACAATAAACCAAAACAAAAAAATTTCCGATTATCTCATTTGGACAACCGGAATTTTTTTGACCTGCTATGTCAAAGCCTCTTCTCTATCACTTAATCCATTCTCCTAAAGGGAATTCGTTGCTCCGCCATCAATCGGAAATTCAGCACCTGTTGTATAAGAAGAATCATCCGATGCTAAGAACAACACCGTTTTCGCTACCTCAGCCCGTTTTCCTAAACGGCCAAGCGGATACCCTTCTCCAACTTCTTCCGTAGATTTTCCTTGTTGCTCCGCGCCATAATCTGCCATCTGCGTATCAATATAACCGGGATGGATAGAGTTCACACGAATCTGATCTTTAGCAACTTCCATCGCAACATCCTTACTCATAATACGGACTGCTCCTTTGCTTGCACCGTATAATGCATGTCCAGGAGCTCCGCCAAGTCCTGCAACAGAAGAAGCGTTGATAATGGAGCCACTTTTTTGCTTCTGCATCACTGGAAGCACATGTTTCATACCTAAGAAAGTACCTGTCACATTGATATTCATTAATTTATTCCATGTATCTAATTCAATTTCGGTGACTGGCTTAATAATATAGATACCAGCGTTGTTAAACAAGACATCAATTGTACCAAACTGGTCCACTGCTTTTTGAACAACTTCTTGCCAATCCGCTTCCTGACTGACATCATGCTTTATCGAAATAGCCTCTGCTCCAAGATCCTTTACTTCTTTTTCTGTTTCTTGTATACCCTCCACATTGACATCTGTCAAAATAAGCTTTGCGCCTTCTTTTGCAAATAAATGAGCTGTTTCTTTTCCAATACCTGTTCCAGCTCCTGTGATGAGCGTTACTTTATCTTGTACTCTCAATCTAAACTCCTCCTTGAACTACTTCTTAAAACATACAATTTCCTACACCCATTGTATATTTCCCTTTTTTTGTATGAATAAACATCAAAACATAATGTACATCGTATAGTTTCTGAGGAGTTTTATTTTTTATACATCGTCAAAATTGTAATCATTGATTCGCATTTGGACTCTGTAAATAGCAATACATGTAAAAATATTTTCAATATCCTTTTTGAACATCTACTTTATTTTCCAACACTTCTCCCGCTTCAACCTTATGCAGTGTATCAACAAAACAATCCGCCGCTTCTTTAGCAGTCGTCACAGCGGATATATGCGGCGTGACTGTTATATTTGGATGCCTCCAAAAGGCATGCGTTTCCGGCAACGGCTCTTCGCGGCAAACATCCAGCACCGCAAATCGCACCTGCTCCTTATCGATTGCTTCTATCAAGTCGTCCTCAACGACAGACTTTCCTCTGCCCACATTGATAAACCCGATATGCCCAACTTGGTTAAAGAATGATTTATCAAATAAATCAGCTGTTTTATCGGTTAATGGCAATGTATTTATGACATAATCAGCTTCTTTCATCAACGAGTTATTGGAACTAGCAGCTGCCACTTGTTCAAAAGCCGGCTTCTGCTTCCCGCTTAAAGATATGCCATACACCTTCATTCCAAACCCCGTCAATATATTAGCTACTGTACTGCCAATTTCGCCGGTTCCATAAATCACTGCTATTTTCGCATCCAATAGCGCAGGAGTAACTTCGCGCCACACTTTGTTCTCCTGCTGTGCTGCAAAAGTGGCATGTTCTTGGGTATCCTTTAGAATATAACTCAGACAATACTCTCCAATACGCTGCCCAAACGAGCAAACGGTCCGCGTTAATAATACGTTTTCATTCCAGTCCTGATGATACAAAAAACCATCGACGCCGGCTCCCAGAGAATGTACCCATTTTACTTTACTATAGTCAGTATCTTTCTGTACTTGAAAACCGCAAAAAACATCTGCCCAATCCAGGTCTTCTTCAGTCAAAACATCTTCGGTTACGTAACGAATGTTTTTGTCTAGTTTATATTGTTCTATGTGTTCTTTTAATTCCTTTATCATCGGGCTGACAATAACTATTTTTTGAATATCCACATTAACATCCCCTCTCCTTTTTTATTATAGAGGATTATTTGATTTTTTAAAAATATTCAATATAATGCTTTTATATAAAAACATCATCCTATTAGAGATGATCGTATTAAATTTTGAAGGTTCTCAAGCCTCTTTACAACTTATACTAATTTAGATATGATATGAATTACCATAACAACTGCATAAACCGAATCTCACTAGGGGAGCTTTTTTAAATAGCTGAGAAGGTGAAAACCTGACCCTTAATACCCGATCTGGATAATACCAGCGTGGGGAAGTGTAGTGGACCGTATGTCAATCGTTTTATTGATGCTACATTTTTCATACATACGTACAAACTGCATTCCCATCGGAGTGCAGTTTTTTTATGGATAAATATTATTGGAGGTATGGAAATGACGATCGAATGTGGTACAAGTCGAATTGCAGGGTGTCAATTTACGCTGTTTCCGATGAGCGATGATTTTGCGGAGGTTATTTTATCAACATTAGAAGAAGTTGACATGTCAAAGGTGTGGAAATCAACCGATGATGTAACGACATGTATCAGAGGCAAAAGAGTGCATATTTTTGACGTTACAAAAGCGCTTTTTCTTCATGCTGCTAAAACAGGGAAGCATGTCGCGATGAGCGGCACGTATTCCATCGGCTGCCCTGGCGACTCAACGGCTGATGTCTATATGGATGAGAGTAACGAGCTGATGAATGAATCCTCTTCGAAAGCGGTTCAGCAGCAAGCCGGATGTAAATTCTCTCTATATCCTTTAGGCGAAGAAGATTATATGGAAAAAATATATCAGCAGATCGATTGGTCCAAAACTACGGAAGTGTCTGTCAGTCACGCCCATTATGCGACAAGATTAGACGGGGATGTGCATGATATTTTCCGCGTTTTACAGCAATCCTTCGAGCAGGTGCAGGATGTAGTTTCACATGTGACGATGACGTTTACGATTTCAGCAAACAGCCCTTCTAATCCAAAAGAACAGGAGCAATAATCATGAAACAATGGAAATTGAAAGATATCGTTTTGATGTCCATTCTTGGAGTTGTTTTTGGACTGATCTACCTTGCTTTTTTCGGAGTGGGAAATGTGCTGTACGGCGTCTTGACACCGTTTGGATTGGGACCGCTCAGCTATGAGCTCATCTTTGGTGTCTGGTTTATTGTCTCGATTATTGCTGCTTATATTATTCGAAAACCCGGGGTAGCTTTTACCTCAGAGACCATTGCAGCACTAACAGAGGTGTTAGTCGGCTCTACTGCAGGACCAACTTTGATTTTATCCGGTATGGTACAAGGTCTTGGCGCAGAACTTGGCTTTGCTCTCACAAGGTGGAAAGATTACCGCCTGCGAGTTTTGATCCTGTCAGGTATGTTGGCAGCCACGGTAAGCTTTCCTTATGCTTACTTTATGTCCGGGTATGACGCCTATACGAACTGGCTTGTTATCGCCATGTTTATTACCCGTGTTATTAGTGGTGCGCTGATTGCCGGTTTATTAGGAAAATATATCGCCGATCAATTAGCAGCTACAGGAGCACTGAGCGGTTACCCGTTAGGAAAGGAGAGGCAGAAGCGACATGAGCAATCAAGCGCATCGTAACCCTTTATTCCAATTGAATGATTTTTCTTTTTTCTATCAAGATCAAGCAGAAGCCGTTATCAACCAGCTTACTGTTTCTCTTTATGCGGATGAAGTTACTCTATTGATGGGGGCGAGCGGTGCGGGTAAAAGCACTCTTGCCCTCTGCCTTAATGGGCTATACCCAGAAGCTGTAGAAGGAACAACGAAAGGCGAGATTCTTTTTCAAGGAAGAGCCACACAAGATTACGCAAAAGGCAAGCTTAACCAAAAGGTCGGCATTGTTTTTCAGGATCCAGAGAGTCAATTTTGTATGATTCGTGTCGAGGATGAATTAGCTTTTGTCTTAGAAAACATGGCCATACCAAGAGAAGAAATGTATATGCGTATCTTAACAGCACTAAAACAAGTAGGCATGCAAGATTTTCTCTATCATAAAATCCAT
Organism: Oceanobacillus locisalsi; assembly: GCF_042675985.1. Lineage (NCBI taxonomy): Bacteria > Bacillati > Bacillota > Bacilli > Caryophanales > Bacillaceae > Oceanobacillus > Oceanobacillus locisalsi. The sequence goes on along the minus strand of NZ_JBHTKK010000028.1, from coordinate 43,204 downwards.
GATTTATCAGGAGGACAGAAGCAGAAAATTGCCTTGGCCTCTGTATTGCTGATGGAACCAGATTATTTAATTTTAGATGAACCAACAGCCAATTTAGACCCGGTTTCCAGACTTGAATTCATTGAAACTATAATGCGGCTTCAAAAGGAATTGCAGCAAGGGGTGCTGGTCATTGAACATCAAGCTGAAGATTGGGTGGATTATGCAGATCGGATGCTGGTATTAAACCATGCCAGCCAAGTAGTTATCGATGATCAGCCAGCTACGGTTTTTTCAGCCTATCGGGAGGAATTGCACGCCCATCATATTGCCTTTCCGCCGGCCTATCGGAAAGAACTGGAGCAAGCATTACCAGCCATTCATGAATACGATTCAGCACCTATTATGGAGGTTGATCAGCTCGCTTTTCAATATAAAAAACAATCGATCTTAAATTATGTGTCGTTCTCTATTTATCCAGGTGAATTAATGGCAATCTTAGGTGAGAATGGTGCGGGCAAATCTACATTGCTGCAGTTGCTCACGCGATTAAAACAGCCTCAGGACGGTCAGATAACCTTGCATCAGAAAAATCTAAATGCATGGTCAGAACATGAATTAAGAAAACGGACCGGTTTTGTTTTTCAACAGCCGGAACATCAGTTTATACGCGACGCCGTTTATCAGGAAATAACATTTGGTATGCAATTAAATGGCATGCCGGCAAAGCAATTGGAAAGCAGAGCTTCTGCCTTATTGAAATTATTACATTTAGAAAAGCATCAGGCTCGTAATCCTTTTATGTTAAGCGGCGGCCAGAAGCGGCGCTTAAGTGTGGCAACCATGCTGGATGAAACCCCTGATCTATTATTCTTTGACGAACCAACGTACGGGCAGGATCATCAGACGACCAAGGAGCTGCTGGATATTATTCACAATTTGAGAGAGCAAGGAACTGCTGTCATGATCGTAACCCATGATATGGAATTAGTTGCCAAACATTGCCAACGGGCAGTTGTATTGAACGAAGGCGGCATTGCTTTTGATGGGGCTCCTGATTACTTATGGGAACAGACTCCGCTTTTAAATAAGGCGAGACTTCGATCTCCTTATCATAAAAGGTTCTCTAGCAAAGCGGCGATTGTTCCATGATTCAATCGATTAATCCGACGATAAAAGCACTGGCAGTTTTAATTCCAGGCATTCTATTAAGTTTCGCTTTCGATATGATCACGCCGCTTATTTTCTTGATATATATATTGATGCTAACTTTATTTTTCACTAATATACCATTAAAAAAATGGCTATTGTTTTTTATTCCGCTTTCACTATTTGCCATTGGACTGGCTTGGATGACTATGCTTTATACCGATGAATCTTACAATACCGGTCCGGTAGTTTTTCAGTTTCTATGGTTCGAGATCACCTCCGGAAGCTTTCAAGTCGGAATCAGCCTGGCATTACGATCGTTATGCTTTATCTCATTATCCTTGTTATTTGCCCTGACGACGGATCCGACTAAATTTATGCTCAGTTTAATGCAGCAGGCAAAGCTCTCCCCTAAACTGACCTATGGTATTTTAGCAGGTTACCGTTTTCTGCCTACCTTTAAAACGGAGCTTAATTTAATCAGGCAAGCACATCAAATACGCGGCGTACAGCGAACAAAAGGGCTTCGTCAAAAATGGCAGAACAACAAACAATATATTATCCCGCTGCTTGCCAGTTCGATTCGAAAGGCAGAGCGGGTGGCGATTGCAATGGAATCCAAAGGGTTTACCGGGGAACGCAACCGCACCTTTTATCACCAATTAACGATATCGAGTAAAGACTGGATTTTCTTCATTTCCATGTTCGTCGCCTTATGTTTCGCCTTCTTTATATCGGATCAGCTTGGATTTCTTCGCCTGATCGGGCAGGGTTAATTAATAAGGAAGAGGTAGATCTTGCATGATAGGCAATCTACCTCTTCCTTGTTTTACTAACTAAATAGAAAGAGAAGCTAATTGGCGATTTCTTCATCTGCTCTATCCAATTCCACCTGACAGCTTCCTTTTGTATGTTTTCCAATAACAAGTAACATACAATTCTTCCGTGAAGATGTAAAAGAAAAAGATCCCTTTTCGCTCTGATGAAATTCTTTATGGAAAACGACATTCCTTCGCTGCCTGAATGTTAATTCAAGCGAGCCCTTTTCTACTACGACATCATAATCAAAATGCACATTTTGATTTGTACCTACAACAAAAATATGATTGGAAATACCATTAAATTTTTTATAGCGGATGCGTAACTGGTTGTTTTTCAGGTGATTGGTAACAAATCCAACTTTGATAACGGGAAATCGAATATTTTTTATCACCCTTTTTTTGTACAGGAAATAGACAATACCAGCAGTAATTAAAATACCGATAAGCTCCATAGAGACACCTCTTTTTTTAACAAACGTTTATTACGTTCCCTTAATTCCTTTTTCCATCTTACAAAAGATAGACTAGTAAACCTTATAAGCCTGTCCAGTCTGCGCACCAAACACACTTTTTCGATAAGCCAGGCCAATTCGCTTGGAAGAAACAGGCTCAAATCCTTGGAATAGCTTCCCATACTTTTCTTTCGATTTCTCAAGCATGGATGGACTGACATGATTAATCCGGATCCCGCGCGGCATTTCAATTGCTGCTGACTTCACAAATGCTGATACACCGCCGTTTGCCATCGCTGAAGAGGAAGCTGTTTTTAATGGATCATCCATCAGGACACCAGTTGTCAATGTAATGCTTCCGTTATCCTTTAGATAATGTTGACCTATCAATACTAAATTTACCTGCCCCAGCTGCTTACTATTTACAGCAACCATATTCTGCTCCGGTGTCAATTCATCTACTGTTGCAAAGTGTGCGGAACCTGCTGCACAAATAATAGCATCTACTTGCCCCACTTTTTCAAAAAGCGCTTTTATGCTCGCTTCCGACGTCATATCGATCGGGTAATCCGAAGCGTTCCTGCTGGCTTGAATGATTTCTGCATCGTCCTTAAACTCTTCATACACAACTTCTCCGATGGATCCGGTTGCTCCTACTAATAGTATTTTCATGTTTATCTCCCCTTTAAATATAATTCTATTTGTCTGTGTATAGTATCTCATAGTGCTCTATAAATTGCATAGATTTTAAATAATCGGATTTTTATAATTATTGAATTAAAATCAAAATTTCTTTCTTTTCAAATTGTGCTTAAACCATGAAATCCAATAAAAAGATTATAAAGGCCTGTATTCGTTATATAAAGGAGTCGCTGTCAAATACAGCGACTCCTCCTTTTGCCCTATACCCATTTTGTGGTAATAACTTTCTTTCTTGTATAGAAATGCAATCCGTCTTTCCCATTGGCATGTAAATCTCCATAAAATGAATCCTTCCATCCAGAAAAAGGGAAAAACGCCATTGGCGCTGGCACTCCAATATTAACTCCAAGCATTCCTGCATCAATCGTTTCTCGAAATTGACGAACGCTTCCTCCATCTCTCGTAAAAATACATGCTCCATTAGCAAAGCGAGATTGATTAGTAAATTCAATTGCTTTACTTAAATCTTTCACACGAGCAATAGATAATACTGGAGCAAAAATTTCGTCCTGCCATATCTTCATTTCTGAAGTAACATGATCAAAGATAGTCGGTCCGACAAAATAGCCTCTTTCCTTTACAGTTTCATCCTTACGACCATCTCGAACCAAATTAGCACCTTCTTCTAGTCCAGCTTCGATATAGCTTAACGTACGTTCTTTATGGTTCTCACGTATCAATGGTCCAAGAAAAACCCCTTCATCTAAACCATTTCCAATTTGAATTTCATTGGCTTTTTGTATCAAAAGTTCGATAAATTCATCTGCAATGCTGTCTTCTACAGCTACTACAGAGGCCGCCATACAACGTTCTCCAGCTGAACCAAATGCTGCATTCATAATTTGTGTTGTAGCATTATCAAGATTAGCATCACGTAACACGATTGAATGATTCTTTGCGCCTGCTAAAGCTTGAACCCGCTTTAAATTATCTGTTCCACGTTTGTAAACATACTCGGCTACCGGCTGCGAACCAACAAATGAAATCCCTGCTACTTGCGAATGATCTAATAATCCATTTACAACATCATGTGCGCCATGAACGATATTAAATACACCACTTGGCAGGCCAGCTTCTTCCAATAACTCTGCTAGACGATTAGCAAGCAATGGCGTACGTTCAGAAGGTTTCATCACAAATGTATTTCCAGTAGCAATCGCCAAAGGGAACATCCAACATGGTACCATCATCGGAAAATTAAATGGTGTTATTCCTCCAATAACCCCTATTGGATAGCGATACAACCCAGACTCTAACTCTGTTGCAATCGAAGCAAGCTGTTCTCCCATCATCAATGATGGTGCTCCTGTTGCAAATTCTACACTTTCGATTCCTCTTTGTACTTCTCCATACGCTTCTGCAAAATTTTTACCATTTTCAATTGTAATCAATTTTGCCAGCTCTTCATGATTTTCTACCAAAAGCTGCTGATATTTAAACAGAATTCGTGCACGTTTAGGAACTGGAACTTCTTTCCACGTTTCAAATGCTTCTGCTGCTGTTTCTATTGCATGGTTTATATCTTCTAATGTAGATAACGGTACATAAGCAAGTACTTCTCCAGTTGCCGGATTAACAACATCTTCTGTTTTCTCTGTTTTCGTTTCAATCCATTTTCCACCTACATAATTTTTTAAAGTTTCTACTGTTGCTTGTGTCAATGAAATTACCTCCTAAAATCATTTTTATAAAATAAGGGTGTAGAGTACAATCGCCAATACTAATACGATACTTGGAACAAGAATACTTACAAGGAGAACCGGTTTATACGCTCGACTATGCGTCTCTCCACAAATAGCTCTTACTGTTGTCACAACAACACCATTATGTGGAAGAGAATCCAGCCCCCCCGATGCTAATGCAGAAACACGGTGCATCGCACCAGGATCTACTCCTTGAGCTAGATAAATAGGTGCAAGAATAGGCAGTGCAATTCCTAACCCTCCAGAGGCCGAACCTGTAATTCCACAAATAACCGTAACTCCGATAGCTAGCCCCAATAATGGCGGACCAGGCAGATTTACCAGTCCAGTTATCAATGTATCAAAGGCTGATACCTCAGCTGCAACACTCCCGAAACCAACAACTGCACAAGTATTTGCCAGTGCAATCAACGCATTTTGTGTTCCTGTTGCCATTGAGCTCCAAAATTCTTTAAGAAATTTCATCATTGTTAGGCAGGAAACAGCTATCCCTACAATCAAAGCAATTAACAATGCCGTTGTTGGATTCATAAACTGTCCTAGTATATTTAGTAAAACGATTACTAAAAGTAACGGTACAATAGCAACTATAATGTTCGGTAACTCTTGTGTGGCATTATCCTCCGTATTTGCTTCCTCTTTTTCCAGAACGGCTTTGGGAGGAGAAAATTCTTCTCCGTTGAACACAGCTTTCTTTACTATTGATCCAAGGTATAATCCACCGGCAATCATAATAAGCAAAGAACTTAAAACCCCAATCCACCCGCCTGCTGTTGGTGTTGTTCCAAAGAATTCAGTCGGAATAATATTTTGAATTTCAGGTGAACCTGGTGCAGTCATCGTAAACGAAATAGAACCAAAGATAAGTGCAGCAGGAATAAAACGATGCGGTAGATTGGCCGCTCGAAACAAAGAAACAGCAATTGGATAAACCGCAAAACCAACTACAAATAAGCTTACCCCGCCATATGTCATCACTGCTGCAGCCGCTACAACTGCAAACACGGCCCGTTTGACGCCAAATTTCTTTTTAATCCATTGTGCAATACTTTCAGCCGATTTAGTTTCATGCATAAATTTCCCAAAAATAGCTCCAAGTAAAAATACTAAGAACCATGAAGCAAAATATTCTGTAAAACCAGTCATATAATTATCCAATAATGCTGTCTCTAAGTTGAGTCCCCCTGTAACAGCAATAACTACCGAGCTGATTAATGCAGCAACGATAATATGGATGCCCTTCATTGTCAGATAAACAAGCAAAGCAAGTGCAGCTATCAATCCGATAAAGCTGATTATTTCCATCCCATTTGTCTCCCTTGATATCAACCCATCTATTATGACATTTTCTCTACACTAAACTGGTACGAGAAACAAACGTAATAAAGTTCCTCCACTTCTTCTTTTGTTGGTACTCTCGGATTATTTTGTGGACTGCCACTTGCAAGTGCATCCTCCGCCATTTTACTGACAACTGCTTCAAATTTCTCCTTTTCGATTCCCCATCCTTGTAAATTAGGAACATCTAACTCATAGCACAGTTTTTTCACCTCATAAACTGTAAGATCTGCAGCTTCTTCTTTAGAAAGTTTCTCTGCCTCTGCATCAAATAATGGGGCTAAATCAGCTAATTGATTTACACAGTCATCTCTGCTGAAATCAAGTACAGCTGGAAGAAGCATAGCATTAGAAATTCCATGCGGAACATGAAACAGTGCTCCAATTGGTCTGGACATACCATGCACTAAACACACAGAAGAATTGGAAAAAGCCATTCCCGCCTGCATGGAACCAATAGACATCGCCTCCCGTGCGTCTACATTTTTTCCTTCATTATAAGCAGGCTTTATATTGTTAACGATTTTTTCAATTGCCGATAATGCCAGCATATCTGTCATGGGCTGTGCTTTTTTTGAAATATAAGCTTCCACCGCATGACTTAAAGCATCAATCCCTGTAGCAGATGTAACAGATTTTGGTGAAGACATGCTTAGAACAGGATCTACAATGGCTACATTCGGCATTAATAATGGCTGCTTGATCATCATCTTAACATCATTTGTAGTATCAGTGATTACGGTAACATCTGTTGCTTCTGAACCTGTCCCAGCTGTAGTTGGTACAGCTATATGTGGGAGGGGTTGTTGTTCTATTTCTCTGTTTCCTCCCATATATTCACCAATATAAATACCATTTGTTGCAGCAACTGCCACTGCCTTGGCAGTATCGATACAACTACCTCCTCCTACAGAAATAACAACATCACATTTCTCTTTTTGGCATAATTCCAATGCCTCTGCCACATAAATATCAGTTGGTTCTGATTCAACCCCTAAATAGACAACGCTTTCAATTCTTTCTTTCAAAAGTAAATCTCTGCATTCACTAACATAACCTAGCTTCTCCATTATACGGTTACTGATAATCAGTGTCTTTTTACCTTTTATCGATGCTTCCATTCCTATCTTTTTAAAAGCATCTTTCCCATAATGAACGGTCTGTGGGGTACGAACCACATGACTCTCTCCCATAATTATCACTCCTTTTCTCTTTCACTTTTTAGAAGCAAAAATTATGCCAAATTTAAACCGCTTTATTGTAAGCGGTTTAAATTAAAAGTGTAGCTAAAAAGCTACACTTTATCGAAAAGATGTATTCATATTGCTACACTATTTATACAAACCATATTTTTTCATTTTTTTGTATAATGTCGTACGATGCATCCCAAGTTCCTTCGCTGCCTTTGATTTGTTTCCTTCGTTCTCTTCCAACGCTTTCATCAGAACTTCTTTTTCTTTATTCTTCATTTCCTGCTGGAAAATATAAGGGGATTCCAACAGATCAAAATGTTTTAAATAATTTGGGATGTGGTCTACGTCAATCACATTTGATTCAACCAAAATAATTAATTTTTCCATCGTGTTTATTAGTTCTCTTATATTTCCATACCAGGCGTAATTCATAAAGACAGTCATTGCTTCTGGTGTTACTTCTTTTTCTGGAATATCATATTTCTTACATAGACTCTTTAAGTAATGAGAAATCAATACAGGGATGTCTTGTATCCGTTCTCTTAACGGCGGTATCGGGATTTCAATAACATTAATTCGATAATATAAATCTTCCCGAAATAATCCGTCACGAACCATTTCTAATAAATTCCGATTTGTTGCTACAACGATTCGTGCCTCTAGCTTTTCTTTTTGTACTGCTCCTACTCGCTCAAATTCTTTTTCCTGCAGTACACGCAATAATTTCGTTTGCATCATCAAAGGCATTTCGCCAATTTCATCTAATAAAAGAGTTCCGCCTTTAGCTAATTCTAATTTCCCAGGTTTCCCGCCTTTTTTCGCACCTGTAAAGGCTCCATCTGCATAACCAAATAACTCTGACTCAAACAGTTGATCCGGTATTGCACCACAGTTTACACTGATAAATGGTCCATTTTGATAATAACTAAGTTCATGAATACTCTTAGCAATCAATTCTTTCCCTGTTCCACTTTCTCCTGTTATTAAAACGGTTGCATATGTTTTAGCAACTTTTCGAGTAATCCGCTTCAAGTCTGTTATCTGCTTACTAGATCCTTTAATTTTCTCTATCGATGCATGCTCTATTCTGTTTTCCTGCAAAGGCTTTTTCATTTGATTTTTGTTTACTGGAGTCTGCTTTGTTTTTTCCAAAAACCGATTATAAATTTGATATAATTCCGTCACTCCTTCAAAAATTAGCATCCCTATTGCACCCACCAATTTTTCTTCTCTCCAGATTGGAATACGATGTACTACCATCGGTTGCCCCTGAATATATTGAATAACTCCTCGCTCCGGTAACCCATTTCTAGCCGTATTATGCAGGTTAGTATTCTCAATAATCTTCTGTACCGGGCACCCAACAGCATCTTTCTGGTTGATTCCAGTAAAACTACTGTACGCTTCATTAAACTCAACAATTATTCCTTCTTGGTCAACAACAGCAACTCCTTCGTAAGCCCTTTCAAGAATAACATCCAATATTTCTGCAGTATGAAAAGTTTGATTTAATTCTTTCATATAGGATGATAAGCATTGTTGTATTTCTTTTCTTGTTAGTATACCTATCAATTGTTGCTTCTCATTGACAACAAAAAAATGGGAATATGGCATTTCATAGAAATCTATAATGAACTCATCTTTTCTAATAATAGAAAAATCTTCTTGTGATATATAATTCGCGATAGACGTTTCCCTCTCTCCTTGCAAACATGCTTTCAGAGTTGCTCTCGATGTAATTATTCCTACTGGACTCATCGATTCTCCAACGACTGGTAGGAACTCGACTGCTAAATCACTAAAAAGTTCTGCAGCAGCTTCTACAGTTTCATTTATATATATTACTTCTGGATTATTTTTCATCCATCTTCCAGCTTGGCTATCCACTTCATTTAATTGCTCCTGTGAATTCATTTGCAACATATTACTTTCCCTCCTAAATATAATGCGAAATAACTGGATTTTATTAACATTTTATGTTTTTTTAACTTATAGATGCGTGTTCTAACTCCACCGTCTTTAGACGGTATCCGCTTTAAGCCTTATCTTTTTTGTCCATACTAACAAAAGAGGTGATAGTATGGACGGATATAGAAAAAGCGGTCACGCAGTATATGACATCAAATATCATGTTATATGGATAACGAAGTATAGATATAAGGTGTTGCAAGGTCATATAGCAGTAAGAGCAAGAGAATTGATTAGGCAAGGTTGTGAAGCAAGAAGAATCACTATCCTGCAAGGAAGTGTTGGTAAAGATCATATCCATTTATTATTATTTTGTCCCCCAAGCATCGCACCAAGTAAAATCATGCAATATCTAAAAGGAAGATCATCAAGGTTATTACAGGATGAATTTCCAGAACTAAAGAAAAGATATTGGGGGCAGCATTTGTGGGCAAGAGGTTACTTTTGCGCCACAGTTGGAACAGTAACGGAAGAGATTATAAGAAACTATATAGCTAATCAATTCAATGAAAATAAAGACGATAAATTCAAAATTGAAGAGTGAGTTCAGTCTTATTTTGAATATGCTTCAGCTTAAGGACTTTGAGCAAGACTTCAGCCTGAAGAGCGACTTTAGTCGCTGACATTTATGTCCAAAACCACCTGCTTTAGCAGGTGGTTGTTTAAGCATCATTATGTTTGTCTACACCGGCTACTTTGACATCTCCAAGTTATGCTAGTACCCCATCAATTAGTCCTAAATCAATAATGATAACTTCTTCCTAATCATTGTCTGCCCTCCTATTGCACATCTACATTGGTCGTAACTCCCGGGCCTATTGGAATACCAAGCCATGTAAATAAAGAAAATAAAAGTGTTAAAGAAATCAATAGACAAATGACATAAGGGATAGCATGAGAAATAATTGTACCCAGACCTGCATTTTTATCCCACTTCCTCATAAATTCAAGAATCATAACGATATATGGATTTAGCGGTGACATCATGCTTGTCGATGCATCTCCAATTCGATAAGCCATTTGTACATAAGCCGGGTGATAGCCAAGCTGCAAAAGCATAGGTACGAAAATTGGTGAGAATATGGCCCATTGCGCAGCTCCACTAGTAATCACAAAGTTAACAATCGTCGTGACAAATATTAAGCCTATGATGACAGAAAAGCCAGTAAAATCAACAGAAGTTAAAAATTCTGCCCCATTTACTGCAAACCATGTCCCAACTCGTGTCCATTCAAAATAGGCAATGAACTGTGAAATAAATAAAATCAAGACGAGAAAATTTCGCATATTATAGATAGCCTCTCCCATATATCTACCAGCATCCCGGGTATTTCGAATCCGTTTCATTTTAATTCCATAAGTAACACCAATAACCAAAAAGAGTCCTATGATAAATGTAAGGATCCCATCTAAGAATGGAGAGGGTACCAGTCCTCCCTCTGCATTTCTAAGGGGAGATCCAGGTAAGCTGATCGCTATGACAACGAGAGTAAGATAGATTATTCCTGCATACATAGCCCATTTCAAGGCAATGGTTTCATCTTTCGTAACTGGGTTCACTTCATAATTAATATTTTCATTATAAGGACCCAATCGCGGCTCGGTTATCCTTTGTGAAATAAAGCCGCCGACCAGTGTAGCTACTACTGCCCCTGCAACCATAAAATAGTAGTTATCAACTGGCGTAACAGCAGGTGCATTGTCACTAATTAATGCAGAAGCTTCATTTGTCAGACTCGCAAGAATAGCCTCATTTCCTTGAATTAACACGCCAGTTCCAATACCGGAAGCAATACCTACAAACGCTGTGATAATTCCGGCAATCGGGTTTCTTCCTAACGAATAATAGATCATACCAGCAAGAGGAGGTAAAATTAAATAGGCAGAATCAGCTGCTACTGTAGCGAGATTTCCTGTAAATATCGTCATATACGGTAAAATAGCTGCTGGAAAAGAAAGCATAATCTTTTTAATACCAGCCTCTAAAAGTCCTACCCCTTCTGCAATGCCAATTCCAATACGAACACTCAATACAACACCTAATGGAGCAAAAGCTGTAAAATTGGTTACTAAACTGGTAACCATAAATTCAATCCCTTCACTTGACCATAGACTTCGGATTTCTAACTCTTCAGATGTTTTAGGGTCAAGTACAGTTATTTCAAAAATTGACAGGATCACCGAGACAATCATTAAAATAATGATAAAGAAAACAAATAACATATACGGTTCTGGAAGTTTATTACCAAAGCCTTCTATTTTAGAAAGTATATCGAACTTGCCTTTTAATCTTTTATTTTTATTCACTTTAGAGGATTTCATTTAGATTATTTCCTTTGTTATTGGTCCATACTGATAACTCTTCCAAAACGGTTCCTCTATTTATAACCATACCATTCCCAATTGTTACATGACGTGTAATTGTAAATTGAAACTTCATATTTCTACCTCTTTTCTAAAAATTAGTTTTATCACATCCTCTATTTAAATATCATTTTCTTCCTAAAGTCAATACATTAATTCCGACAATCCACTGTGAAGAGTCTAAGAAGATTCCCTGTCAAAAACGGCTCCTTCAGAATAGATTATCCTTCCATTTTTCATAATCTCCTCTTTTAAATCTTCCGAAGCATCTTCATACTTCATCAAATCTAAAAAAAGCAATGTATCTAACTCTTCTTCTAAAGTAAACGTTAATTCTACCCATTCCTCCTTCGTCATATTTGGAGCAACAAATGCTAGATCAATATCCGATTTTGGCGTATAATCTCCAACAGCTCTGGATCCAAAAAGAATAATTTTTTGAATGGTATTGATACGTTGGCCTGCGTCAGCTAATTGATCCTTTACTTTTTGCTCAATCATCATGGGGTTCTCTCCTGTCTTCCTGATACTTCTCTTTTAAAAACGTAAAAGTCTTCTTCATTTCAGGGAAATAACCAACAATATTTTCATAAATATTTCTTGCTTTTTCTTCATCATATACATGGGAGGTTTCATTTCTATCATGGAGCATTTGTAACCAAGATTGTTCATTTTGAATCCAATCTACCGCATAGGCTTGTTTTAGTGTCTCTCTCGAGGATTTTGCTTCAATTCCTTGTTCTTCTAACATTCGTTTCAGTGTTTTCCAATAAATTTCAACAGTAGTTTTTAAACGTTGAATTGTACCATCGATATACAAATCATCCGAATTGTCTTCTTTTAGTGCCTCTTCCAGTCTTACAAATGTTTTTTCCAAGTTATCTAAACACTGCACCGACTCCATTTCAAGTATAAATAACGCCTCCCTGCATTGTAGAACACGACACTCTTATTGCTATGTATTTTACTATATAGCAAGCTGTATGAGCAAACCAATGTGAAACGTACGAACAGCAATGTCAACATATTATTTATCCGATGTTTAACATAATCTTCAACAGTTATATAATTTATTTTAGACAACCCTGTAACTATTTTAAATCTAAAACGTGTTATATACAGACAGAAAGGAGGGACATATGAAATCAATTGATTCCATTTACCAATTTTATTTTCAAGATATTTACCGCTTCCTTCTTTCTCTGAGCCGTGATCCCTATACAGCGGAGGATTTGCTTCAGGAAACCTTTTTACGCGCATACCTGTATCTAGAATTCTATCAGAATGAGAATGTGAAATCCTGGCTATTCACCGTAGCTTATCGTACTTATATTGATTATTACCGAAAACATAGAAAAAATGTCGTCACCGAATCCGATTTCTTTCAGCAATTACCGAAAAAGGAAACAGACGTCCATCAGCAAATCATTTTAAGTGAAGAAGTACAAGAAGTTTTAACCCTGATGGATCAGCTGCCTGACAAACAGCGAACCGCGATGCTTCTTCATGATATACATGAACTTTCTTACAAAGAAGCTGCGCAAATTATGGAGATAAAGCTCGGTCATTTTAAAATAGTGCTGTTCCGCGGCAGACAAGCAATCAGGCAGAGAAAGGAGAATAATAATGACGAAAACATTTGAAGAGAAACTAAAGGCTTATGAAAAAGGAGAATTAACAGCTGAGGAACGAGAAGCATTCGAAAAAGAACTGGATAGGCTTGAAAATATCTATGAGCAGGAAGAAAATCAACAGAAGAAGCCTTCTCATAACAACGAACAGAAAATCCTGCGAAAGGGGAAATGGAAAGCACGCATCCAGACGACCTTCTATGTATTTATGATAGGTATTGGTATCTTTTTTATCAGCACTATTGGCACTAGTATTTATTATGCCTGGGGAACGCCGGATAGAGCAGATGTCATACGAAATGTAACCGACTATACCTATGCACTGACCGATCCTTATGGCAATCTCTCTCATTCCTCCACGCAAGGGAATTTCTTTTTCAGTTTGGATGTAGAAACCCCCAGACAAAAACAAGTTGGTGACGAAATCATTGAAGTTGGTCAATCGGAATCATCCTTTTTCTTTTCCTATTTAAGATCGCAGGAAAACACATCTTATTCAGAGGATAATTCCGCTGCTCCTGGTTTTTATTTACCTGAAGCAAATGAAACACGGCAATCTGATTGGAATCAATTGGAGAATTTACCTGAGGGCACCGTGTCCTCTGCTTATATTTCTTTCGATGAGCTGCTGGAAACCGATGACGTATTCACCCTCTTGGATGATTACAATATAAACATTCTATGGTTCGGCGTAGAAGCAGGAGCCTATCGGGACAGTCATGAAGGTAGTATGGATACCTATGTTTCCGAACCATTTCTGTTTGGCTTTCCTGCTGCGCCCATCTGGATGGAAGAAGACATGGGGACAGATGATATCGAGGAAGAAGACGGTTGGTTTGGCACAAGAACAGTTTCTGAAACAAGCTCCTCTCCTGCTTATGAAGAAGGAGACAGCGCGATCCTGCATGAACAATTTTTTAAAGTGTTGGCGTTTCTTTCAGACCATGAGGAAATGGCTGACAAAATGACTTTTGGGGATATGCCAGCAGAGGATATGTTGAACTATTTGGAGGAGAATGGCATTCATCACTATGGTGTGGTTGTTACCGGCCCGACAAAGGAACTGTTAGAATTACGGGATAATGATGCGATTTCAGCATTGCAGCTGGATGAAACAAGGCTTTGGAATTGGATAGACAGTGAATAGAAACACCTTCTCGAACATCTTTTGATTGGTTGGCAGTTTTTAAAGCGACCAATCAAAAGATGGTTCTTATATACTTTAGAAAAAAATCTTTTAGCGAATAGCTATTTAATTTAATAGAGCTTAGTAATTTAAATATTCCTCTATATATTGATAAAAAACTGCTGGATGCATACATTTTATTTTTCCAATTTGTGATGGAAATCTTCGTGTATTTGTTGTTATGATATATTGGCAATTTTGTTGAATAGCTGCCGCCCATACATGGAAGTCTTCCTGATCATAATAATTCAAAGGAATTTTCATTTCGCTCGTTTGATTTATTGCCAACCTTTTAGCTTTTTCATGATTTAAACCAGTTAATTCCGATAATACTTTACCAATTGGCTGATTTTCTCTCCGTCTCGTTTCCATACTGTATCTACCTACTACACTATTAACTGGTAATTTTTCATAAATTTCAAGTATTGGATATATAAAATCAAACATGAATTTTTCTATTTCCCATATCTCGTATTTTATTTCTTTACTCCCTCTTCCAATACCATTAATTGCATTTCTCACAAACTCAAACAAACAAACTTTGGAAAGCACAAGATGATACAAATCCGTCATCCGAGCTAATTTCAAAAGATTTCTATTTATTCCGTCTTTTCGTATCGCACCACAAATAACTGTTGTATCTAAAAAAACTTTAGGAGGCTTATCTCTATGAAAGATTGAATTCATCGACGTCATCCGCTTCCTGATTTTTCCTGTCAAGATGCCCTAAAATAGTATTTGCTTTATTATCTTGCTCTCTTGTTGTAACAAAATTATCTTCAGGAATTCGCCAATGTCCGCCTTCTGATCGGTAAACTCTTTTGAATTTACCTCTTTCGCACATTCTACGTATGGTTTGATCACTTAACCCTAATTTATTTGCAGCTTCACTTGTTGTATAAAACTTTTTTTTATTTTCTCCAGCAGTACTATTTTCATCGTTTTCTTCTATTTCATGAAGATAAGCAGGCTTTCTTTCCATTATATAGTGAGGTTGATTTTTTTCCTCTATCCATATAGAGGCCACAATTTTTTTATAAATAACTTGTGGATTTTCCGTCATTTCACTAATTTTTTCAATATAATTTAAAATGGTTTCGTAAGATGGTTCAGAAATATATTCAACTGTTTTCTTTCTGATTTCATTGTCTAAACATCTAATCGCTTGTATAGATTCTTCATTTTGTATAGATAAATGTAAATCAGAAATAAGTGTCGTACTCATGTTAAGTTGTATGAATAACCTTTCAATAGCCGCTTTTAATACTGCTTGGGCTTTTAATTTATCATATTGAATTAACTCTTCCACAGCATCCCATAAAAGCTCTTGCTC
Organism: Oceanobacillus locisalsi; assembly: GCF_042675985.1. Taxonomy (NCBI): domain Bacteria; kingdom Bacillati; phylum Bacillota; class Bacilli; order Caryophanales; family Bacillaceae; genus Oceanobacillus; species Oceanobacillus locisalsi. The sequence goes on along the minus strand of NZ_JBHTKK010000028.1, from coordinate 27,385 downwards.
TTCATCTCTTCTAGCGCTCATCAAAACACCTCATTCTTGATACATTACTTATATTATATAATGTATCATAAATAATCAATAAGCTCAACAAAATTCCAACAAACTCAACAAATATTGTTTAAATCATTTCCATTCAAGGTAATTTTTATAATTATCATCTAGGATTATACTTATTTTGCGACCCTTCCAATGTAACCAATTAATAGGAGAAAAAGCAAAACGTCCATATACCTATCCATTTTTAATGAATAAATTAAATCACTATTCCACTATTCTCGCTTCTTTTATGTTATATTATTTTGTACTGTAAAAAATATTGCACACACCCTTAGAAAACCAACAACAAGGAGAGACCAAGAATGACAACCATTTTATTCACAAATGCCAAGGTATTTACCGGTAACAATACAACATTTGAAACCATGGACTTTATGGCAGATACAGAATCAGGCCGTTTTGTCCGCCAAGAAACAGCAATCGCAGAGCAAACCATCGATTTAAAAGGCAAATACGTCATGCCGGGTTTAATCAATGCACACACACATATAATGTTAGATCCTTTCTTCAAAATTGGCGGCCTTTCTTCCGTCAGTACTGCTGAAACAGGAGCAGTCGTAAACACGTATATTGCAGCGCACAATTTAAATAAACTCTTAAAGCACGGTGTTACGTATTTGCGAGATGTCGGTTCTTCCGACAACATCGACTTACAGCTGTCTAAATTGGAAAAGGAAAACAAAATAACGGCACCCGGCATTATCGGATCCGGTCCGGCACTCGTAATGACTGGCGGACATGGTGTAGAACTTGGCTGGGAATCAGATGGTGTAGATGAGATTCGTAAAAACGCACGTACCAATATCAAAAACGGAGCACGAAATATCAAAGTCATGGCCACCGGCGGCGTAAGTATGGATGGAGAAACACCGGATGATGTGCAACTCAGCGTGGAAGAAATGCGCGCTGCAGTAGATGAAGCGCATCACAAAGGCTATACGGCCTGCGCACATGCCCAAGGGACGGAAGGAATCAAAAATGCTATCCGCGCAGGTGTCGATTCAATTGAACATGGTATTTATTTAGATGATGAAGCCATGCAGATGATGCTCGATACCAACACATACCTTGTCCCGACATTGATGGCGCCATGGGCGATCAGTCAGCATCTGGATGAACTGCCTGATTTCATGGTGAAAAAATCACTCGCGGTTCAGGAAGCGCATATTGAAAGTATCGGCAGAGCAGCCAAAGCTGGTATTCCTATTGCAATGGGAACAGATGCCGGGACGGCTTATAACGATTTTGAAAATGGCTCTGCCCAAGAGCTTGAACTGCTGGTTAATGCCGGTTTAACACCTCTGCAAGCATTGCAGTCCGCTTCTGTTCGTGCAGCAGAATTGCTTAAAATCAACGACTTTGCGGGTTCCATTGAATCAGGAAAGCTTGCTGATTTTATTGTGATAGAAGAAAATCCATTGGAGGATATTACAGCTGTTCAGGGAGATAAAGTGGTTTATAAAAAAGGCAGGAAAGTTGAATAAGCGTTCCATAATAAAGAGCCTGGACAGGAAAGATAAATGCTATCTTTCCTGTCCAGGCATTTTTAAATGTGTGCTATTTTATTCGCTATTTCCAGGATAAACCAGACTGCCAAAATGCTTTTAGGGCGGCGACAAATCCTCTAACCTTCTATCCCTCCTGTTTTGAACCGGTCTGCTTAGAAAATGCCATATTCCAGCTGTAATAGTCATTTTCCTTATTCTTTTCATAACTTAAATAAGCATTAAATTTCTTCCCTTTTTTACTTGTCAGCCCTTTCACAAAGACTTCCTTCTCCTTCAGCAGCTTTTTCACCATGGTTTTCGTCGGCTTTTTGCGCATCGAAGCTAAATATTTATCATTTTTCCAAATCGCAAATGTACAGCCCTTCTTCCAATTATTGCAGCCAAAAGCTTTATAGCCGTCTGTCACCTTGCCGCCGCATGCCGGACATGTTCCCAATACTTCATTGGTTGCTTTCGTACTTGTTACCTTATGAATTGTAACTTCCTCTCCATGCTTAATGGTGTCCACCGATTCTGTTGTAAAACGAAATATAAGCCGGAGAAATTCCTGTTTGCTCCCTTCTCCTTTTTGAATATCCGATAATGCTTTTTCCAGCCGTCCCGTAAACTCCAAATCGAATAAATCTTTCACAGGAAAGGTTTCCACAAGCCGATTGCCGAGCTCGGTACAATGCAGATGTTTCTTTTCCGCCGCAATATAGCCTACATCCTTCAATTTTTTGATGGTTTCCGCTCTGGTTGCAGCTGTACCAATACTGAAACCGGCTAAAATACTTTCCGGCACCTCTTCGTTTTCATCTTCCTTATAATTTTTCCCGCATGTCTCCATAACACGAAGCAATGTTCTTTCCGTATGATACTTTGGCGGCTTGGTTACATGAGAAGTAACTTCAGCGCCTGCAACATGGACACGCTCTTCTTTACTCACAGCCGGAAGCAACGTATCTTTTGACTGGATTTTCTCTACCTTTTTCCAGCCTTCAACGAGCTGTACTTTTCCTTTTGATTGGAAAACACCAGGTAAATCCACCTCTACAATTTTAGTAGTTATCTTTGTCTCTTCATATTCAGCAATCGGCATAAACTGCATAATGAAGCGGTTTTTAATAGCTGTATAAACGATTTCTTCATCAGCTGACAGTCGTTTCGATTTCATATACGTTGGAATAATAGCGCTGTGGCTTTCTACTTTCGCATTATTAAAAACACGCTTGGTTTTCATAAATTTAATTTCATCTTGATAAGGAAGGTCTTCCGAATGCACTTTCAACACATGAGCTGTTTTTCCAACTAAACTCTCCTCTAATGCCGTACTAGGCGTACGCGGATAGGTAATCAGCTTTTTCTCATAAAGGGACTGCGCTACTTTTAACACTTTATCGGAAGTCCATCCCTTGAATTTATTCGTTATAAAGCCTTGCAGATTAGATAAGTTGAATAAAAACGGCGGAAATTCCTTCTTCTTCTCCACTTGCTTGTCGGTAATGACTGCTTGTTTGTTTTGTATTGCTTCGTTAATCGGCTCCAACAATTCTTTTTTCTTGAATTTATCTTCTTTATTTTCCGTGTAAGTACCTTCATATTCCTGATTTGCTGCAGTTTGAAAAGTTGCTGTCAGTTTAAAATAATCTTCCGGCTTAAAATGTTTAATCTCTTGGTCACGATCATAAATGATTTTCAAGGTCGGAAGAAGGACTCTCCCGATATTTAATGCTTTGCTTTTCCCTTGTTGATATTTTAATGTTGCAACAGATGTCAGGTTAATACCAATGACCCAATCGGCCCATTGTCTGCTGACTCCTGCGTCCCGTAACGGCTGCATTGTATTGTTGGCCCTGAGATTTTCCAATCCTTGCAGTACTTCCTTCTGCGTCCATTCATTTAAAAGCAGGCGATATACTTTTGCCTTTGGTCTTTTCCCACCCCGGTAGATAATACTGTCCGCAATCAACTGTCCTTCCCGGTCATAATCGCACGCGGAAATAATGGCTTCCACATCATTTCGCTTCATAAGTGCGTAAATCGTTTTTAACTGTTTGGCTGCTCCACCGTCTGTCTGCGCCCGATTTCTGGGATTGCTTTTCACTTTATATTTAAATTCAGAAGGAATGAACGGAAAGTTGTCCATCTTCCAGCTGCGCATTTTCCCATCATAGTCCTTTGCATCATATAACTCGACAAGATGGCCAAAAGCCCAGGTAATTACATAATTATCCCCTTCAAAATAGCCATCTTTCTTGGTTTTTATGTTTAATGCATCTGCTATATTTTTTGCAACAGATGGTTTTTCTGCCAGTATTAATTGGACTCCCATTTCACATTCATCGCCTTTCTTTTGAAGCTGAATTCATTCGTTTACGTTCTTCATTTCTCACTGGAAACATTCGTTCGATATATGATTCCATTATGCCATAGATTGTACATTTTTTCTAATGGATTTACATTTTCATTCTCTGCAATGATATCGCATCGATGAACAGTATAAGCCGCTCTTCGTGACTCATAATATTCCACTGGGTGGTTAAACTAGCTTCATTGGTGATTGTAATCACCATAAATATTCACAGGAGGTGCGCAGTCATGTCTGAAGAAAATAAAAATCGCAATAAGGACAAAGGAAAACAAAATAACCGCAACAAGCATAATAAAACGGGTCATCATACAGAGTTTGCAAGTGAAAACAGCGAATTTTTGAATTTGGACAATAAGAAAAACAAGCGAAAAAGATAACCCCTAACGAAAAAGCTGCGTCTTACATGAACGCAGCTTTTTCAGCGTGTATATGTTGAATAATATCCATTTACTTTTGAAGTTTTCCCATCTTATCAATATCAGGCAAACTTTGAATATTTCTATTCGTTAAATAAAAGGCACCTAATATGATTAATCCTATCCCAAACAAACACAGAACAAAAATCGGTGAAGTAAGCTCTGTTAAAAAGCCTCCAATTAATGAGCCGACAGGCATGGCAAAACTGATAATACTTTCAACAGCTGTATTCACACGCCCCAGTATTTTTTCTTCCGGAAGCTTCTGAAAAAGAACCGTAAACAATACATTTACAGCCCCGATAAATGCATAGGAGATAACCAGCAGCATATAAAAGAGAATTGATGATATGTGAATGCTGAATACCATCAAAATCCACGCAGCTCCGGATAACATAAAACCAAAAGACAAGATAATACCTAATCGCTGTTTTGTTTTGAACCTGTCTATAAATAAAGCCCCCAGCATCGAACCTAATCCTAGGAATGCAATTGTCAATCCATATGTTGAAGAACCATTTCCATACTGATCTGCAAAAGACGGCAGTGTCACAAGAACCATCGCAAACAAAAAATTAACCATCGTCAGCGGAATTAAAAATGCTCGCAGCAAAGGGTGATTAACTGCCTTTATACCCTCCAGCAATGCTGCTTTATAGTTCGTGTTCCTAGCTTGATCCTCTTCGTTTTTTATGACTTGAACCCTTTTAAGCAATATCATCAACAGTATAGGAATCATAAAAAATATGATATTTATTCCATATAAGGTAGAAATGGCAAAAAATCCAATTAACATTCCCGATAAGCCGTTAAATACAAAATCCAAGCCTTGATAAGCAACAGACATGACAGCATTTGCTTTTACTAAATGCTTTTCTGGAACAACCTTTGGTATCAGAACATTTTCAATAGGATATACCACCTCTGTAAAAATAGTTAAAAGAAAAATAATACACAGTAACATCCATACATTTATATCTCCAACGCTAGAAGAGAATAAAATTATTCCTAATAAAAATGCTTGCAAGAAGCTTACAAATATATATAATTTAATAGGATTACTGCGATCAATCAACGGACCAATAAACACATTTAAAATGGAAGGCAATGTGAATAAAAATCCTGCCACTCCAGTCAATACTGGAGAATCGCTTATTTCTAAAACCACCCACATGGAAACAACATAAAAAATACTATCCCCAATATTGGATGAAATTCTGGACCAAATTAAATATTGAAACTTTTTATTTTGAAATAACATCATGCTTCCTCTTTTCTGTGAAATTTGACTTTCACATATAAAGAGGGAGTAATTTTCAATCTATATTATTTTTTAGAAATAAAAAAAGACCGCTCCATTAACGAACAGTCTTCTCCCATCGAAATATGTGAAAAAGAATAGTTAATCAGCTGTGTAACATACCTATTTTGCTAAAATTGGGCAGACTTCTCCCGTTATCAGCAAATATAAGCATGATGACACATGTAAAAACAATAGCATATCCCAAGTTTTCACGTGTGTTCACAGCCATTATATCCATTCCTTTTCACCTCCGTTCTAAAAATTATATTTAGTATACCAATCATTTTGTTTTCCGTAAATATTATTTTAATTTTTAATATAAAATGAAATGTTACTGTTTTCTCCATATTTAAGTAAAACCATCTTTCACGAGGTAAAGATATCTTTACTTTTAAGGCGGTGAAAAAATGCCCGTTAAAAATAATATTAAACAGATTCGAAAAGAAAAAGGTATCAAGCAACTAAAGATGGCTGAAGATTTACAAGTTACAAGACAAACATTCACAGCGATTGAAAACAATAAATATAACCCAAGCCTTGAGTTAGCATTAAAGATTGTCAGCTATTTTAACCTTCCTATTGAAGAGGTATTTATTTTAGAAGAGGAGTGAAGCTATTGAAAAAAAGGAATTTTTCTCAATGGACGTTCAGTTTTGGCGCTTTTGGAGCATTTATCGGCACAGCGATTTCTCAAATTGGTAATTTCAACCTTGGTACTTTGCTTGGCGGCTTCAGCGCTGCTTTGTTGGTTTTTATAATTAACATTATTTATGTCGTAAAAAAATCAGACAAAACACCGGAGTTCGATGAACGGACGATTCGTAATATGCGGAATGTTTACTTTTACACTTCAAATATTTTTACAGTTTTGCTCATAATCATTCTTGGAATATTACTAGCAGCAGATGTTTCTTCTATCCCTACTATAACAGTTCTGCTTACCGTATTCGGTTATTTTGCGTTAACTGGAATTATCGCCTTAATAGTTAGTCGCAGGTAGCAGATTGCAATAATTAAAAATAAAGCGCAAGCAGTGCCCTTGCAGGTATTTAAAACAAAGATGTTCCTTTCTTAGCCTGCATAAGCTCTACTTGCGCTTCTCTTATCGAACTTTTTAATACACTGTTAGATCTGCTTTGGCCTACTCTACTTTCTTTTGTAAAAGTTAGACTTAAGCCTCAGATTGTTCCACATTTGGACGATTATTCTCATTAATAAACATGCTGGCAATCGTACCAATGACAAGCAATCCGGCTGCAAAGTAGAAACCAGCATTCAATGTACCAGTCACATCGGTTAAGAACCCGGTAATATATGGCGCAAGTATAGATCCGCACATGCCAATAAAGTTATAAACACCAAATGCTGTACTATAAGCATTTTTAGGAGCATTATCAGCTACAACTGCAACCAGAACCGGATTGGTACTGATTTTACCGAAAATACCATAACCAATCAAAGCAACATATAAAACAACCATGCTATCAAATGCGACGATGGATATAATAGCCAAGATAGATAACGGCAGCATTACAAGCAATACGGGACGCCGTTTCCCCATTTTATCAGCAATCCAGCTAAACAAAATGGAACCTGGAATTGCTGCCCAAGGTACCAGGGAAGATACAAATGCAACGGACCCGCCTGTAATACCACGTGCATGTTCCAAATAATAAGGCAGCCAAGTAAGAATAACGAAGAAGCCATAAATGGCACTGAAAATGGTGATATAAGCCATAATCAAGTTTTTGTTTTTGAACAAATCTCCAAGTTTTAATTTATCATCTGTTCCCTTAGCCGCTTCCCGGTCCTCTTTCGTAACCGGCTTGTCTTTGATGACAATCCACATGGTAATCCCAATCAAAATAACGATAACACCAATGATGTAGAATGGTGTGCGCCAATCCATTCCCCACACATTAACAGTATAAGTAGAAATATAGTAACCAAGGGAGGTACCAAACGCCATTCCACTGTTAATAATCGCACTGCCGATGGTAATGCGTTTTGTCGGAATGGCTTCCGATGATAACCCATACTGCGGGCCATAGTAGAATCCCTGGAAAACCCCGACCATTATCCATGTCGCCATGAAAAGGAAGAATGTCGGCATCATACCAGTGATAATGGCAAAAGCACCAAATAAAATCACACCTGGAACAAGTACCCGTTTCTTACCAAGTTTATCGCCAAGTATTCCGGATGGGACATTCAAACCGGCATACCCAAGGAAAAATATACTCATAATCAAACCAAGTTGGGAATTGGATAAGCCAAAGTCTACTTGAATATTGTCCATTATCGGATTTAAAATCGTACGAGTTGCATATAATGCAATCCACCCCAACGTAAATACAATAACAGCCTTCACCCAATACGGAATCCGGCCTTTGGATTCATGAGATAATGCTTCATTCTGTTCAGTCATGCTGCTTCCTCCTTACCTAAACGAAAATAGATTTACATATGATTCATAAAACGTTAAATAGGATAGCTATCTTTATTAATAACCATACTACATAACCCATTACAATCGAATAAAAAGGGAACAGCCCACATTGCAAAAACATTAAAAAAATAAACTAAAATAAAAACCGCCAATCAACCAAAATGGAAGATTAGCGGTTTAATATTTTATCACGGAGAAATAAGGAAGCAGACTAAGTTCGCGACGTCCTGGGGCTACGATTACTCGCCCCATCGAAAACATTTGGCGTCGAAAAACTCCCACTGAATGAAGTTTCGTTTTATGAGACGCTCTGCAGCATATAACCAAGACCAGGATAGGTCACAATGTATTCCTTTTCTTCATTTATCTGACTTTTCATTTTACGTCTTATCCGGGCAATGGCCACTCGTAAATATTCCACATCATCCCTGTACTGCGGTCCCCAAACTTCTGCGAGCAGCGTTTCATGCTGAACAACTTTATCCAAATGCAATGCTAGTATTTCCATCAACGAAAATTCGGTATGTGTTAATTTAAATTCGCGCTGATTTATCCAGCACCGCTTGCTTCCAATATCAATAACAAACTCCCCAGTGTGGATCACCTGGCTGCAATCCGACTGCTGATTAGCATGTTCCGGCTGACTCCGGCGCAAAACGGCATTCACTCTGGCAAACAATTCTTCAAGAGAGAATGGCTTAGTCAAATAATCATCCGCTCCCAAATTTAATCCTTGTACCTTGTCTTTCGGATTGCTCCGGGCAGTCAGCATGATAACCGGGACATTCGAAAACTTACGAAGTTCTTCCAACACATAAAATCCATCATGACCTGGCATCATAATATCTAACAATACCAAATCAGGTGATACCATATCAAAGTTTTCCAGCAATTCATCTCCGGAATCCGCTGTAATCACTTCATAATGGACGGATTTCAAATTGGCTGCTATGAAACGCACTATTTTTCTTTCATCATCCACTATGTAGATTTTCTGTTTCAAACGAATCACCATCTCTTTCAGAAAAATAAAGCTTAAATACACTTCCCTCACCCGGAATGCTGGATACTTCCACTCTGCCATGATGCGCTTCCATGATACCCTGACAAATGGAAAGTCCAAGACCGGTACCGCCCGTTCGTCGAGTAGCTGTTATATCCACCTGGTAGAACCGGTTGAATATTTTTTTGATATGATTATCGGAAATACCAATACCATTATCTTCTACAGCGATGACTGTCTCTTTCCCTTCTGTTTGCAACGTAACTTGAATTACTTTCTTCGCTTCATCGTTATATCGTAAAGCATTGGTGAGCAAATTAATTAAAACTTGTTGTATACGGTGTTTATCCGCATATATATACCGACTTTCCTCATTTTGATTGTTAAAAGTGATCACAGCATCTTTCCGCAGAGATTCCGGAATCTGATCAATGGATGATTCAATAACATCATCAGCCCGTATATAATCAGGTTCTACGTACATCGTACCGGATTCAATTTTAGAAATATCCATCCAGTCGTTCACCAGATGCTGAATACGTTCAATGTCCTCATGAACTCCTTCAAGCAGCTCCGTCTGAAACGCAGCATCCCATTCTACTTCCGGCCGCAGCAGTGTTTCCACGCTTCCCTTAATATTGGTAATTGGCGTTTTAAATTCATGGGAAGCCAGAGAAATCAGATTATTTTTTAACGTATCAATTTCTTCTTCCTTGGTAATATCACGCAGTAATAGCCCTTCACCCATCTTCGTTTCCTCAGACATTACCAGAAATTTATACAGCATGAAATATTTCTTCTTCCCTGCCGGCAGCTCTTTTTCAAGCTTCAAGTAACCTTCTTCATTATCAAAAAATCGATTTAACTGCTGTTTCTTCACGTTAAACGTAGTCATAAAACAATGATAAACATCCTTCATCTGCAATAATTCTTGATGTGAAAGGCTCCATTCGTTGATTTCTTTTTGGAAAAAGTCATTCACATAATGCACCTGCCGATCATTATTCAAAAGCATTAATCCTTCTGACATACTCTCTAATATGGCATCAAATTCGGCATGTTTCTGTCGATACCGTTCAAATAATAATTTGTTTTCCAGCATGATGGACAGCGAGTTGGCAAAGGTCTGCAGGAATTCCTTATTTCCCTCACCCATTGTTTTTTCATGACGCCACTCTACGATAAAATATCCAACCTGGTCAGGTACAATGTTTATTTTTTCAACATAGAAGTTTTTCTGGTTCATCCATTCCTGTACATACTGATCACGATTCGGCTGAACCGTAATATCACCAGCTGTAATAGAATACCCTTGAAACAAGATGCGAATCGGATGTGGAATAGCTGATTTAATTTGTGTTAAACAAAACTGGATAAAGTTCATGATATCTTTATCGGTGGACACAGATGTGATTAATTGATTCACTGTATTTAATTCTATATTTTTATTTTCTAAATCGGTTGTACGGTCCTGTACACGCGACTCCAGATCCGCATTGAGCTGCATCAGTTCTAACCGGTTTTTTTCAATTTCATGAATCATATGATTAAAATGATGCGACAGCTCTTCCATCTCACGCGGACCCTCTATTTGTCTGGTAACAAAGAGTTTATTTTTATAGCCGCGTGTATATTCCTTGATATACTCAAGCAAGTTTCGAATTGATTTTTCTAAACGTTCTGTTAAAATAAAACTAAATCCTGTCATGACAACTGCTGTAAGGAGAATAAAAAGAATAATGGTTATAATCGCATTCACATAGGTGTTCGAAATAGCCGCAGCAGGTCTTGCAACCCAGACTCTCCAGCCATCCAAATCTTCCATCGTTTCATATGTAATGTACTCTTTACTGTCACCTTCATCGAGTGTGAAATACGCTCCTCCTGCCGCCTGATTTTGATCCTTCATATGCTGTACTACCGGACTATCATTCCAATCAACAACTTGTGATCGTTCGTCCAGACCTGGATGAACAATGACGTTATTATTCTGATCAAGTACTACCGCATAGCCTTCTGTCCCTACATTTCGATTTGTAATATACTGTTCGAGCGCACTTAAATCTAATGCGCCGAGAATATAGCCGTCCATCTCTCCCTGTTCGTTTAAAAGAGGCGTTGCAATCGTGATCAGGAGCTGATTCGTACCGCCTCTTCCCATAAAAACGCTCGAGATAACTGTTTCTTTTTGCTCCATCAGATTTTGATAATATCCTCGATCACTAAAGTCCTGATTGTCAACAGCGCGCCCTTCCTCGGTAACTTCAGGAGAAAAAACAACGGACTGTCCATCGCTGTCCCCGACATACAAATTAACAAATCCTGGATAGGTTTGCCGAATCGAAAGCAATTTGTCCTGAATTTGTTCATATTGATTGTTTTGCATATCTTCTCTTATCTCAGGTACTCTGGTTTCAATCGCTTTTTGATAGTCTTGAATATAAGAAGTGATATAGTTTTTCAGAAATTTCGTTGTCTGCGCTTGATTTTCCTGATTTTCATCAACAAGGGAAGAAAGCTGATAAATTTGAAACACACCTAATAATAGGATGGATATGAAGGAAATGCTAACAAAAGAATAAATTAATTCTTTCTTAAAAGAGCGTGGATGTCTCTGCTTTTTCTTTTTCAACGGAACATTCTTCCTCTCTTTCAACGTGCATCTAACTCTTTTCATTATATCTCAAAATATATCTCTTTTCACCATCTCTCTGTGATTTGTTGTGTAAATGAGGTGATAAAAATCGTTACATCATCAAGTGCACTTATCCGAACACAGCAGAAAAAAATGAAATGTACGTTTTACAAGTCAAAGGGAATACTTTATGATTTATTTTATGCGCTTTCATTAAAGCATTTTATCTAATTTCATTAAAAGAAAGGAAAGATAACCAAATGAAAAAATATTTAAAAATCACTTGCTATAGCTTCCTTCTTTTTATCATGTTATTACTTATCGCCTGTTCCAATAATACCAACGAAGAAAATAATCAAGATACGGATACAGATGAAACAGTGGAAGTTCCGGACACAGCAGACGATGAGAATATAACAGATGAAAATGAATCCGAAGATCATACATCCATAGACGAAACCCCTGAAAATAACTCGGAAAACAATCCGAGCGAGGAATCAGAAACAGATACTGCTGAAAACAATACAGCGGCAGAAGAAAGCGAGGAAAATTCCTCTGAAGATCAAGATGCAGAAGATAACCATGCATTATCCAGTTATTCTGCTGAAGAAATTGAATATGCCCGCGTCTGGCTGCAGCTTGGTCCAAACCAAGATGTTGATGAATTATATGTAGAACATATTCCAGCCGGTACACCGCTTGACCCCAATGATGACGAAAACGATATCAGCTACCCCGAAGACGTTATTCAGATATCCGGTTCCCGCATCGTAGACGGCATGGTAACCTACAGCGGCAATGGAGACGGAACAATTAATGTATATAACATTCCCTATGGAAATCGCTGGTACGGAGGAATGCCTCGTCCGGATGATATAGATTTAGAAGATGTTAAAGAGGACATGAGAGAAATCATTGAAAATACAAAACTTGTCTCTATTGACCCAGGAGATGATGATGAAGTGAAAAATCTGATTGAAAAAATATATATGATGGATTAAGACTCATTTTCATGTCAAAGCGGATGGGAAATGTTGATCCCATCCGCATTTTCGTCTATTTCATACCCCTGCGTTCCACCGTTTTAATGATTTTATTGAATGGATATATTCATTCAAATTAATAAATCGAATCACAGCGAAACGTCACCTTGATACTCTATGCCAATAACCTAATCTGCTTCATAACGAATCATCGTCCACTTACCGATATCTTCAAAACCTAATCGTTTATAGATATTTCCAGCTGCCGGATTATCATAAAACAGGCAAAGCGACTTTCCCTCTGCTAATAACGCTGTACATAATTTCTCCATACACTTCGTTGCATAGCCCTGCCGCTCATATCCCGGCCTTGTACCTACGCCGACAATCATCGCGGATTGGGAATTTTCAGCAGTGGTCGATGCAGATGCAACCATTGTTCCTTGTTCATCACGAATAAAGTAGGTGCGCCCTGTCTTATTTTTCTCTGCATCTTCTCTGGATTCTTTCGTTAAATTACTTGTTGAAAATTCCGGTATAGAACCCAGCATGTCAATATTCTCTTCATAATCAGCAGAAGTCAGATATTCTACCTGTTCTATTTGCTCTGCACTTACTGGATAGCTTAATGTTTCACAAGCTGCATAGTATGTTTCTTTATGTACACGCACGTATCTATCAATATATGTTTCTAAGGGTTCAATCAAATGTTTCAGACCACTTAAATCAAACCGCTGTTTATGTGCGTTTATGATTTTCGCAAACCCTCTGATATCATATTCCCCTTCACTATAAATCACAAAATAAGTACGATAACGTTGGAGAACAGCGATTAGTTTGTCCTGCTCCCACTCTCCCCACACTTCTTGCATATCAGAATCGTAGCCGAACGCTTCAATGTTTCCAATGATAAACAAATTTTCTGCTGCTTTTGGTTCAACCAATTCCATTACTTTCGCATGATCTGTTTTTGTAAGTTTACGTATCATTCCCGTTCCTCCAATAAATATAAATGATTACTCCCTATCATTCTCAGCAAGAAATTCCAGTATCTTATCCCAAGAATCCTTTGCCGCATCTGCGTTTGCTTCCTTTGTCCCGCCAAATGTCATTGTCATTCCTCCCCCTACTTGCATGAATACATTAGTAGGAAGATTTACAAAACTATAGGGAAAAGATAGAAAATGACCGGCATTTTCATAATATAAATAACGATCTTGATATGGTTCCTTCAAATTCTTCCGCGTCTTTTCCATCATATTGACATAGCGGTTGGACGGCCATAACTGATCATCGCCGCCAGAAATAAACATGATAGGAGCATGAATATTTTCAACGGAAATTCTGGATTCTGCCGTCTTCTCCTGATTTTTCAACGTTTTCTCCCATATAGCTGAAAAGGATATGGGCTTTTTTATGAGCCAATTCTTTATACTTGAAAACATCATAGAAAGAGGGTACTTAAACTTGATGGCAGGCAAAGCTTCCTGATGGAAAACCCAGGACGTTATCGGAGCAAATATCCCATTTTTCATACCTGGAGTTATGTAAGCGCTGGGTACACCGGCAATGATAGATTGATAGTCATCAAATGTTGCTCCCAAAAGCAGGGCAAGTTCTCCGCCTCTCGAATAACCAATTACATGTATATCTCCATTAACATATTCGTGATGTTTCAGCCACCTTGTTGCTTCTTGAAAATATTCTAACGGAATTTCCTCAAGGTCTTTCGGCACTCCTTCCATCCCAAAGTAAACAAGAGCCAATGCGGTATATCCTTTAGAAGCCAATAAAGCAGCTGCATGTTCTTGCATTCCGCCATCTGATCCGCTTAATACTAAAACAGCAGGATAACTTCCCTGTTCTTCCGGATGAAAGAGTGTTCCTTTTAGTTGATGATGCTGCACAGTTTCCTTTACTACACCTTCCATATAAAAATGCCTATAAATCGTGACAGTATCTTTTTCTTCCTCATTCACTTTTAAAACCAGAGTGATAGAAACCTTATCCGAACTGCTCTTTTGGTAATAATCTCCCCATTTGGAATCCGTATAGTCCATTGACCAGAACAAGCCAAATGGATCCGCTTTATCATAAGTACCTTCCACAGGCTTTTGTGAAGATACATCCACAACGCCATCATCATTTGCTATAAATGTCGCGTAAGAACTAAATTTTTTATGCTCTTCATCATAGGTGGATGCATGAATGGAAACGTTCGTATTTGCTGCACAGTCAATTACCTTTATCATAACTTTCTTGTCAATATAGGAATCTATTGAACTGACTTGTAGTTTGGGTGACATAGCGTCCCTCCGATCGAATCTTGTCTTATTTTTCTCTGTTTTTTTAAGAACCTTTATCTTTCATAACGATTTATTCTATTTCCTTACGAAACAGAATACGATCATTGCCAACTCCATCATCATTTGCTTTCACAGCTATACCATCCACTGTTTTATCTCCTTGCTCCATCACAAAACCCATTTTTTGATGGAATGCAATCGATGTTTTATTTACTGGTGAAGTGATGGAACGGATGATTTTCCGATCAGCCCCTTTAACCTTGGTAAAAAAGGTTTCGTAAAGTGTTTTTCCAATGTTTTTCTTTCGGTAATCCGGATGCACACCTACAAAATGAATATATGCTTCATCTAGCTGATCTTGTGATAAAAACCCAATTACAAAACCTGCAATCTTTCCTTCATCTTCTACGATAAAGCTGGTATTTTTAAAATGATTAAAAAATAATTTAGGCAGCATCCCTGCCATATCACGTCCGCCCCACCATTCATTTATCTGTGGAATCAGGACATCATAATCCGCACTTTGCAAATGACGAATCTCCATTTTAATCGCTCCTTTATACAAATACTGCGATGTATTATCCATTCATATCAGTGCTTCCAAATATCAAATATAAAGGTATATATTCTTATATGTTATTTACTAATATATCAAAAAATTATCTCTATTTCTTTCTTTATTTGCATTTTGGGACTTTATATTTTTTTCATCAATATGTTAGCCTTATATAAATTAAGTTACCAGCAGAAGGAGGTTTAATTTATATGTTTAAGTCTTTAAGAATCCAGTTGATTCTTTCGTCATTCGCTTCATTGCTGTTCATCATAAACACTTATTTGCATTTCAATTTTGCTTATCGATTCAATGATTTAATTGTAAATTTATTTTTATTCATTACGCTGGCTTCGGTTTTTAATACTGGTTTATTAACGCAAAAGTATTTACATTCAAAAACATAATAATACTTGTAACATTATACATGCTAAAATAACACGGTTTATTCAATAAATACAGGATAACCAATGATTTAACAATGTGAGAATCAATCCATGTAAAAAAGGAGACAGGAGAAGAACTCCTCTCCCAATCTCCTTTTCTTTCTAAAACTTATTTCCAAACATCCTCAGCAATCCGAACAACATGCCGGATTTTTTCCCATTGCTGCTCCTCAGTCAATAAATTCCCTTCCTCTGTGGAAGCAAAGCCGCATTGAGGACTCAGACAAAGCTGGTTCAACGGTACATAGTCCGCAGCTTCTGCTATCCTTGCTTTCACAGCTTCCGGATCTTCCAGTTCGCTGAATTTAGACGTAATCAGACCCAGTACAATATATAAATCATCACGGTTTACATGACGTAACGGTTCAAATCCGCCCGAACGATCATCATCAAACTCCAGGAAAAGCCCATCCACCTGCAGACTGCCAAAAATCGTTTCAGAAACCGCTTCGTAACCGCCACTCGACATATAGGTAGATTGGAAATTACCTCGGCAAATATGCATCGTCACCAGCATATCATCCGGTCTTTTAGCGATGGATTCATTGATTGCCCTTGCACTTAATTCAGCTGTTTTCTCCGGATCTCTTCCTTTTTCAATCAGAGAATTTCTGCCTTCCTCTGAGAAAAAAGTGGCCCAAGAAGTGTCGTCCAGCTGTAAGTAGCGGCATCCTTCATCATATAACGCCTGAATCACCCCTTGATAAGCAGTGACCAAATCATCAATAATCGCTTCATCATTTTCATAGACTCCGTCTTCGAAATCCGCCCGGAAAAAGAGCATATTCGGACTTGGAATCGCAAATTTGGCAACTGCATCTCCAGCAATACCATGTAAAAATTTATAATGCTCAATCATATAGTGATCGCTGAAACCGATTTTACCAGTCACCTTAATACCTCGTTTTTTGGTCTCCACTCCAGTGAACTGCAGACCTTGTTCTGCGGTATAACCTTCCACGCCATCTAAGCCTTCCAGAAAATCAAAATGCCACCAGGCACGGCGAAACTCGCCATCTGTCACTGATTGAAGTCCGGCTTCTTTTTGCTGTTCTACCAGTTTCGTAATTTCCTCATCCTCAATTTGACGCAATTGTTCCTGACTAATCTCTCCCTTTGCCTTTTGCGTACGCGCATCTTTCAAACGCTTTGGACGGAGAAAACTCCCTACATGGTCTGCTCTGAATGGAGCACGTGTATGTTTTGTTTCTGCTGCTGTTGTCATCAAAATACCCCTTCCTCTTTATCTACTGCTTTCATTCTATAATCCAATTTAAAAACCCCTTCTAAAAAAAGAAGAGGTTAACTATGATTAAGAACTCTTCTTATCTTCAAGCAAAAATGCTCCTGGAATTAGCACAGTACAAATCAGCGTCTGCTGCTAAGGCTTCAACGGGCCAGTCCCTCCGCCTTTCTGGATAAGAATATATGGAATTATACGAATAATTATTAATTACTCTACATGGAAGCGATGCATTCGTCAAGGAAATTACTAAAATTTAGGCAATTTGCTGTAATATATTTTCATCAACATTTTGTAAAAAATAACATGAATCAATTGATATATTCTTTTATTTCAGTAAAAACCTTTAGAATGCTTATTTTATATACCCTATTCTTTTCCATTTCATAAGTCCTTTAAAAAATCCACATGATTCTCTAAAGTATTCACCGCTCGTTCAGCTATAAACAATATAAAAGGCTCATAATCTCCTTTTGTCCCAGAAATATCAAGCACCTCATAATACCTAAACCTATCATCTTTTTCAATTGTAATTGGAGGAAATCCAAACTTCATCAACTCAAAATTCATCAATAATCTGGAAGTTCTTCCATTCCCATCAGAAAAAGGATGAACATTTACAAATTTGGCATGTAGCAGGCTAGCTTTTTCCACGGGATGTAAATCATTAACATTTTCACACCAATCCACCAAGTCATCCATCTCATCTTGAATTTTTTCATGAGATGGAGGTGTATGATTAGCACCGGTTATCAAAGCAGCAGTATTTCTATATTTGCCAGCAATTGATCGATCTATGCCTTGCATTACAATGGCGTGAATATCTTTTATGATACGTTGGTTTAACGGACTCTCAACATTTATTAATTCCTCTACGTACGTAATAGCTTCTTTATGATTATTCGCTTCAGCATGTTCACGAAAAGATTTGCCTTGAATAGTGATACCATCTTCTAAAACTGCCTTTGTTTCATACAGGGTCAACGTATTTCCTTCGATTGCATTGGAATGGTACGTATTTTTAATATAAAAATCCTCTTTCATATCTTTTACCACTTCATTTGGTAAAGGCCTCTTTTTATCTAATTGTTCTTTTAAAACATTTGATTTATTTAATAATTTCTTTTTCACACCCAAATATATATCCCTCCTGCCTTTAAATTGTAATCGTTTCGACTAATGCTGTTCAATAGTATAACATAAACCAAACCCTTTAACAGCTGCTCTGGCACATAATAAGAGCGACAGCCATATCCAAATTCGCCGTGGCAGTTGGACTTCTCGAAATACAAGGTCATGTTCTTTCTTCATGTCTATATACTCTCCCTTAATCATTTTAATAACGTTTAGATAGTACAACAAATGATGAAAAGACTGTTGCTATCGTTAATGTTTTATTAAATATTAACATATTTCTATTAGCAACGTTTGACTACAATACCGCTTAAGCTTGTTAAACATAAAAATGCATGTGTGGTTTATCCTGCTTATAATAATTTATTCTATCTTGCAGAGTACCCGTGTGGAATTCAAATTTATGACCATCAGGATCTGTAAAATAAATAGAGTTTTTATCTTTTTTATCCCTGGGACGACCAGTTAAGATGTTTACATCCAATTTTTCTAATTTGTTATACATTTTATCAAAATCATCTTCTTCAATTGAAAAAGCAATGTGCGTGTATGACTGACTTATTTCATTACGCGGGATATCTTTCTCTAAATTAAGTGCCAGCCACATTCCATTTAAATCGAAATAAGCGGTACTCTTCCCTTTAACTAGCAATTTAGCATCAAATACGCTTTGATAAAAATGAATCGATTTTTCCAAATCTGAAACTGAAAATAATAAATGGTTAATTCCTTTAATTGACAACTATAACACTCCTTAATTAGTGGTATTTCTATAAACTTAGTTGAGTTTATTATATTATAATTATATCCCTGTAATTTGCTTGATTCTATTCATCATCCAATAAAGCGATATCTTTTTTTCTTATAAAATCTTCTTCAATGTTTTGCTCCCTCTGTCGTTTCTAATACAATTTCTTTAATCTTTTCACCTTTAACATCTTATAGCTTTATCTTCACAGTATCATTAGGGCTATTAATTGCAGTTATAGGGGTTATTCACTCCTATTTCGTATATAAAAGAGTTAACGGTAAAAATAAATAAAGAACACTAATCAATCGGTAAAAGTCTTTGTTTAGCAGAACTTGTGTGTTTTATCATGAATGTACGAGAAAAATGAATCAGACGAATGGACTGATAATCTGATTTATTATATGAACTAAAATAAAGCACTAACCGTGGAAAGCTGTTACAGAATCAGATAATTGATTGTGCAACAGCTGCTAATCTTGCCTTAAAATACAAATGAAGTCTCTCTAACCAATCTCTTCTTGATAGTAATTCCTTTTCGATTTATTCAGTACAATCATATTAATGATTACTCCTAGGATTAAAAACACCATGGAACCTAGAATATACGTTTGCCGAATCTCAAATAGTTCCGCAAACAACCCAATCGAAGCAGTAAATAGGATAATGAAAAAAGCCTCTACCAGACTAAAAACACTTGAAAACCTCCCCATCATCTCTACAGGTATATTATTTTGATAAAAAGTTAAAAATCCTGTATTTGCGAATGCCAAAGCGAATGTCAATAAAAAGACTCCAATAGCTGCCAATATAAAATTACTCGAAAAGGCAAATATGACATAGCCTATCGACGTAGACATAGCTCCAAAACCAATGAGAATATTCAGCTTTAAATATTTTGTAAATAAAGCATTAATCAATGCTCCGGCAATCATTCCCATTCCTGCTATACTTACCAAAAAGCCATAAGTACTTTCAGATAACGAAAGAACTTCGGTAGCAAATGCAGCTTCTAAAGAATCCAGCGCACTCATAAATACGATAACTCCGCTAAATAGTACATAAACCAGAGCGATATGGGTATGGAGTTTACTAAAGCCGACAACTCTTTTCCAATCATTAAAAATGATCGCCATACTGACTTTTTCCGAAATTAATTTTTCATTCCGTAATTCCAAGTTAGGAAGAAATAGAATAATAACAGCTGATATAAATAAAGCAACCGCATTTAATTGAATGGCTAAGTAGGGAGAATCGAATAGAAACAGGACACCTGCAATAGAAGGTCCTAATTTGAACCTCTCATGACTGAAGTCACGAGATTCTTGGGAATAGAGTTTACTTGCGAGTATATTTCTTTACTCACAGCGGTTTCTCTTATTTACCAAGCTATCTCCGCAGTTCCTGCGGTTCTTGTTATTTTACACGAGGGATTTTATTCGTAATCCCTCCGCTAAAATATTTTTGCTAGCGTTTATATCTCTGTCATGGTGTGTATGACAATTAGAACATGTCCAATGTCGTATATCCAATGATTTTTTGCCATCTTGATGTCCGCACTCCGAACAAAGTTGACTGGACGGGAACCATCTGCTTATCTTAATGATTTCTCGTCCGTACCATTCTGCTTTGTACTCCAATTTCGCAACAAAACTTGACCAAGATACGTCAGTTATACTTTTTGCCAGTTTACGATTACGTAACATCCCTTTTGTATTTAAGTCCTCCATACAGATTATATCGTTGTTTTTGATAATTTCTGTACTTAACTTATTCAAAAAGTCGTTACGTTGGTTCATTACTTTTTCATGCAGCCTAGCTACTTTACGTTTTTGTTTTTGATAATTTTTTGCATCAAATAGGTCGATGCCCTTCTGTTTAGCTAACAAAGCACGTCTTGACAGCTTACGTTGCTCCCGTTTTAATTTCTTTTCCATTTTTGATGTGAATCGATGATTATCAAACTTTTGTCCGTCAGAAAGAATCGCAAAGTCTGTAATACCCAGATCAACCCCAATGGCAGCATTTGTTTTAGGAAGTTGGCGGATTTCTTCTTCACAAAGAAGCGAAACAAAGAACTTCCCGCTTCCTTTTTTTCGAATCGTTGCATGTAGTATTCGCCCTTTGGGTTCTTGACTTTTGGCACATTTAACATATCCAAGCTTCGGTAATTTCATCCGATTACCCAAGATAGCGATACTGTTATTGACATTTTTAGTGGTATAACTTTGCACTGGATTCTTTTTGCTTTTGAATTGCGGTTTATTATTTTGTTTTTTGAAAAAACGGGAAAACGAATCAGCCAGATGCATGACGGATGATTGAAGGGCAATGCTGTCAACTTCTTTCAACCAAATGGTTTCTTCCGTCTGTTTCATTTGTGGAAGCATAGCTGAACAAGCATGATAAGTTAATCCTTTTCCAGTCTTAGAATATGTTTCATTCCACAATGCTAAAAAATGATTATACACGAATCGCGAGCAACCAATGGTTTTAGAGATAAAAATTTTTTGTTCTTCATCAGGATACAATCTGAATTGGTAAGCCTTATGTTGAATCAATGCATTTACCTCTCCTTTTTTGGTTTTTAATATACGTCCGCAACTGTTCTGCTGTGGCTTCATTACCAGTAGTTCCAAAAGTGAATATGATCTTTATCTGATTCCATTTCAACCATTTTAACGTTATGATTGTCAGCTATTTGTTTTAACAAGTTTTTAACATCCGTATCCATTTCCCATACAAAATATCCTGTCGATACTTCACGCATCAAACCAAATGGTATTGAATCGAATAGACATAACCGTGTCCATAATATACTTCAGACATACAAAAACACCTCTACATACATTTTAACATATGCAATTTTTAAAACGTACTTTTAAAGGGGACATATACGATAATTTTTTAAACATGTGTTGGTTGTTTAACATAGCTGAAACGATGTCACAAACGAAGCTGATTCATCTACACGACTAAAGTCGCGAGTATTCTCAGAGACTCGATAAACCCAAGCTCCTAAATTGGAAACCCCAATCCCTAATAAAAGCAGGAAAGGATCCTTTCTGTTCATAAACGTCATTTTAAGCCCTCCTCCATTCAAGGTTTTTTATTTCTCAATAAAAAAAGAATCTCACCCCCAAAGTAATTTACTTTGAGGACGAGACTCCTTGAATTTAGAAGTTCGTGGTGCCACCCCACTTTGTTTCCATGTCGCCATAGAAACCTTTTCAAGTACGACATCATCTCAAATGATATGTATACTCTATCTCTGTAACGGGAGAACCCGGCACACCATCCGTCATTGAAAGAAACTTCCCATGTGCGGCTCAGAGACTTGATTCCATGTATCATTACATCCTCCATTTCCAGCTGCCGGAGTTCTCTGTCATGCTTGGATACATTTACTCTTCTCTTCCTTGCCTTTTAGATATATTTAGTGACTCAAATAAAATATAGTAATGAGAATATTATCCCAGCAGGTTGTTTCTGTCAATACCAGAAAATAAAGGCAATAATCATCCATACCAAAGATGTAAAGATACATTTACATTCCAAAAAGTATATGTTATAAATAATGTAAAGGTATGTTTACATTATGTGAAGGTGGAGAGAAAATGCCTGTAAAAAACAACATTAAAGAAATCAGAAAACAAAAAGGCATTAAGCAATTACAATTAGCAGAAGAATTGCAAGTAACACGGCAAACAATGACTGCGATAGAAAATAATAAATACAATCCAAGTTTAGAGCTTGCTCTTAAAATTGTTAAATACTTTGAACTTCCGATTGACGATATTTTTATCTTAGAAGAGGAGGAAAAATCATGAATGAAAACTTTAAAAAATGGGTGTGGACTTTCGTTGGCTTTATTTGTGTTATCAGTTCTTTTATCACGCACACGATTATCTATGTATTCACTGGTGAACTGAATATCTCTGGGTTGCTTGGAACCCTTGCCGGCTTTATTATCATTTTCCTCATAAATGCAATCTATGTAAAAACAAAGAAAAATAAAACGCCCGCTGTTGATGAAAGAACGATTAATAATTTGAAAAAATTCTACGCTATTGTTCCGCATATTTATTTAGGAGTTATTATCATCGGCCTTGCTGTGCTAACAATTATTGGGATAGACGTCATCTCCATGTCTTACCTATGGTTAGCAATCATGGTCTACTTGGGCCTGTGTGGAGTTGGGGCTTTTATATTAAATTTGAAATAAAAAAGCTTCCCTTCTTCTATTTTAGAGAAGGAGAGGGAAGCTTTCGGACTACGATTCACCAGACACGAAGATTAAAGAGATTAGTAGTAAATTTATTTTTTATTAAATCGCTGTCACTTCCTTTTCAACTACAGGCAATATATCCTCTTGAATAATTTGATAAAATAACCCTTGTTCATCAATAAAAGGAGTGTGCGCAGAATTTTTAAAAGTATATATTTTCTTAAATGGTGCTTCTAATAATTCATAGAAGCGTCTTGCTTGTGTAAGTGTCGTTTGGTAATCATGCTCCCCCTGCAGAATAAAGACCGGAAGCTCCAGCTTCGGGACAAGTTCTGCTAAATCTGCTGTCGCCATTACATGCCCTAGTGACTGCCAGCCTAAAATAGCTCCCTTAAAGCTATTGATTCGCTCCTTCAACGTATAATTTGAACAAGAAAAAACATGCTTCAGCCTCTTTGAGTTGGAGTAGCCTTCCCGCTTGAAGCCCCCGCCATACTTCTCAGTAAATTTGCTTCGGATGGCCGCATAAGCTCGATTTTGATAAAAGTTTTCATCAAAATGCACATTTTGAATTTGCTTGATAGCACGTTTATCATTTCTGTCCATTGCTGTTTGTAAAATATATTGATAAGCTTCTTTTTCCGATTCCAGTTGAGCTCCTATCTGTCCAACTCCGATATAAGCATAGAAAAGTTCAGGTCGTTTTTGCGCCACCAGACTGCCTAGGTAACTGCCCCAGGAGTGACCAAGAATAAACACTTTATTTCGTGTATATTTATTTCTTAAATGGTTTGTTATTTTAATTGTATCGTCAACTAACTGTTCCACGGTAACCCCTTTTTTAACTGATTTTGCATCATACGACATTCCAGTTCCTCTCTGGTCCCAATAGCACACATCAAAATATTGTTCCAGTTTTACCCCTAATGCCTTATTGATAGGATAAGCAGGAAATCCGGGCCCGCCATGCAAGAATAAAAGCAATGGTTTGTTTTGATTTACAGATTCTACAATAATTCCTTGCTCTACACCGTTAATTTTCACGTATTCCTTGATGGCTGTTCTTTTACTTTCATTGTTTCCCGTAAACTTTGATTGCATATTGACACCTCCGCTATTTATAAAAATTTTCTTAATTTTCAATGGGTAACACGTTTTCATTTAAAATCATGAGCAATCATCATAATGGCTCCATTTTGTTGTATCCCCCTCCATTCATTTTCTAACATGCTCATCTCCCATAAGCTCCAATATCCATCTCCAACTTTCCTGACATCTCGGAGTAAACCTTCTTTTACAAAACCAACTTTTTCATAACTCTTTATAGCTGCTTCATTAAAGGTAAAGACACCAAGCCCTATTCTATGTAACGACAGTTGATCAAAAGCAATGTTAAGGACTTTCGTAACCATTTTCTGCCCTATGCCTTTACCACGTATGTCAGTACTTCCTAACAAAACCTTTCCTATTCTCGCAGAACGGTTCTTTACATCAATATTGTTTAGAGAAATATGGCCAATCGTTTCATTGGTTTCATTTAAGATGACTTTATAAATATGTATTTGGGAGCTTTCTTCATTAGCACCTTCTATATAATGATTTAACTGTTCTACATCCAAAGGATAATTAAAATGCGGTCCTGCCCATTGCATAAGAAATTCTGGTGAATCAATCCAGCTAATAAGTAAATCAAAATCTTGCCTGCCAAAATATCCTAATCTAATCAATACTATTCAACTCCCATCATTTTGTGTCACTCGGAAATCGATAAAAGGAATCGCTTTCATAATTTTATTTTGATATATGGTTCCTTAATTAATAATTAAATATTAGCATAATTCAACCCGTATTATCTATAGTTTCCAGAAGGAACTAATAAATTTTAAATGTCTTTATTATTTATGATAAAAATTATTACCTTGCTTTCTATTGTTCTGGCAGTAATACCACTCTTACCCATCGTTTTTCATATGTTCCTTTTTGGTTAAATTTCCTCAAAATCATTTATCTATGTACAGTACAGATTTAAAATTGCAAAACAGATTCCGGTATCATGACCTTCACATATTGATCCGATTTATGTTGCCCTTTCTTCGATAAAACATGTCATCCGTTAAATTTCTAATTTTCACATTTTATTTGTTTTTGTATTATTTTGAAATATTATAGTAAAGCTTCATAGTAGTACCTCACTCCAGAAATTTTTAATTGGAATAACAGGTATTTTTCTATTTTTTAGTTTCTGCTGACCATGTTAAGCCTGTTGGCAGGGTTGTTTTTTAAATTTGTTATGCTACAGTGATTAACATAAAACTTATAAAAACGAAATGGAGTGTCTTTATTTTGAGCAGAGTTCGAGTGCGAAATTTGACCAAAGTGTTTGGTAGAAGAACGCAACAAGCACTTGATATGGTCAAAGACGGAAAATCAAAACAGGAAATTTTAGAAAAAACTGATGCTACTGTCGGTGTTAATGATGTAAGTTTTGACGTAGAAGATGGAGAAATCTTTGTCATTATGGGTTTATCCGGCAGTGGGAAATCTACTTTGGTACGTTTAATTAATCGATTAATTGAACCCACTTCAGGGAGTGTTTATATTAACGATGAAGATGTATCGAAAATGTCGAAAGAAGAATTACGTCAAGTGCGCCGTACAAAAGTTAATATGGTTTTTCAAAACTTTGGTCTTTTCCCAAAACGCACTGTTTTGGAAAATGCGGAATATGGATTAGAAATACGCGGTGTTGGTAAAGAAGAGCGGCGACAAAAAGCCGAACAGGCTCTAGATAATTCCGGGCTGCTTTCCTATAAAGACCAATATCCCGACCAACTTTCCGGCGGGATGCAACAACGTGTCGGTCTAGCCAGGGCTTTGGCGAATGATTCAGAGATTCTATTGATGGACGAAGCATTTTCTGCCTTGGACCCTTTAATACGTCGTGATATGCAAGATGATTTATTAGACTTACAAGAAAAACTCCAAAAAATCATCATTTTTATTACGCATGATTTAAATGAAGCTTTGCGTATTGGAAATCGGATTGCGTTAATGCGAGATGGAAAAATTATGCAAGTTGGTACTGGAGAAGAGATTTTAACGAATCCAGCCAACGACTTTGTGCGCGAATTCACGGAAGATGTTGATCGTTCCAAAGTTCTAACGGCAGAAAATATTATGGAGCCGGCTTTGACGATTAATGTGGAAACAGACGGACCATATGTTGCTTTACAACGTATGCGAAAAGAAGAAGTAAGCATGCTGCTGGCTGTTGACCGCCAACGTAATTTAAAGGGAAGTTTAACAGCAGAAAACGCCTTAGATGCCCGACAAAATGAAAAAGACATCAATGACGTATTAGATAAAAATGTACAAAAAATTGGCAAGGATGCTTTAGTTACGGATATCTTTGATTTGATTTATAATTCTCCAGCCCCACTGGCTGTTGTGAATGAAAATGATCGCCTCATTGGTGTTGTGGTCCGAGGCAGTGTGATTGGTGCGATGACAGATAAGAATGAAGGGACCGCGCACAAAGAGGGAGTGAACACAGATGCTTGACTTTCTACAACATGAAATACCTCTTCCTAGTTGGATTGATAGTGGGGTCGATTGGCTGACGGAACACTGGTCAGGACTATTTTCCATCTTACAGACAGTTGGCGAAGCGGTTATGAACTTCACGACTAATACCCTATCAGCTGTTCCTCCGTTATTTTTGATGGTACTATTAACCGTAGCTGCTTTTTTCGTTTTTAACCGAAAATGGGGTTTCGCCCTTTTTACTTTTATAGGTTTACTATTTATCTATAACCAAGGTATGTGGACTGATTTAATGAACACGGTAACCTTGGTAATCATTTCAAGTTTGGTCGCCATTGTTATCGGTGTCCCACTAGTGCCACGCGGCTGAAGTAAATACCCCACATTAAATTTGTAAGGTTTTAGCTTCCTTCGTCCAACGGAATGGTTTAGCCAAATGTTCATTGTAGTAACTGATAAATTGTTTTATCTTTTGTT